>JBHHVM010000215.1:0-6218 GCA_046754265.1 Phycisphaerae bacterium | reverse complement strand
GGTCAACAGTTCGCGAATCTGATCGGGGGTCACGGCCTGGCCCATGAAAGGGTTGACGAAGGCTGGGTCGATCTGCACCGAGACCGGTGCGGCTGGTTGGGGGTAGCAGTCGGACAGTTTGGAGGCGAACGACATTTGGGGCCAAACCGTTTTGGCCAATTGGACGAACCGTTGGATGCCCAAGACGGTATTGGCGGGGTCCAGCGATTTTTCGAAACGGGCACTGGCGTCGGTGCGATGGCCCAGGGCGGCGGCGCAACGGCGGATCACGGCTGGGTGAAAGTTGGCGGACTCGAGCAGGACCGATTTGGTTTGGGGACCGATTTCGGTATCCGCTCCGCCCATGATGCCCGCCAGTGCCACGGGCTTGCGCTGCGACTGGATCATCAGGGCGCCTGGGGGCAGGGTTCGCTCCAGGCCGTCGAGGGTGGTGAATTTGGAACCGGGCTTGGCCAGGCCCACCTCGATGCGATCGACCTTGTCGCCGTCGAAGGCGTGCATGGGCTGACCCAGCTCGAGCATGATGTAGTTGGTCAGGTCCACCATGCAGTCGATGGGGCGCAACCCGACGTGGCCCAGTCGAAGCTGCATCCACAGCGGCGAGGGCTGGGTATCCAGGTTGCGCATGACCAGGGCGCTGTACCGCGGGCAGGCCTGGGGATCGTCGATTTCGATGGGCAGCTCCGGCGCGTCCAGCCCGGCTAGGATGTCAATTTGTGTCACAGGATAGGGTTTCAGCGGCAGGGTGAACATGGCGGCCACTTCGCGGGCGATGCCGTAGTGCCCCCAAAGGTCGGGTCGGTGGGTGATGGATTTGTTGTCCACCTCGATGACCCAATCGTCGAACATGTCGGCGGGCAACTTGGAGCCGGGCTTGCCGTCGTCGGCCTGGGGGTCCAGAAAGACCGCTTCTTTGGCGGCCAAGGCGATGCCCAGGGCGTCGGCGGGTGGGATCATGCCGGTGCTGGTATGGCCGGCGACCTTGGCTTGACCGATTTGGCCGAGGGCGGCGATCTTGGCGCCGGGTGGGGCGTAGATGACCGATTGGCCGGGGGTTAGCGATGGAGCTTGGCTGAGAGTCTCGACGGTCTTGGCCCCGCCCACGTCCAGCTTGACGCGCCGCAGGTCGGGGGTGCCGGGCAGGTCGGTCACTTCGAGCACACCGGCGGCGATCAGGCCTTGGGCGCCGACGTGGATGGGCTCGACGCCTTCGACTTCGGCGCAGCGGGTGGTGAAGCGCTCGCCCAACTCGGCTGGGTCGAGCTTGGCGGGGAGGTCCACAAAGTCGCGTAGCCAGTTGACTGAGATCAGCATCTAGGTCATCGCCTGTCCACCGGTTGGAAACCGGTGCCACATTATTGTTCACCGGTTGGAAACCGGTGCCACCACCGTTGTCCACCGGTTGGAAACCGGTGCCACATTATTGTTCACCGGTTGGAAACCGGTGCCACACCGGTTGTCACCGGTTGAAGATCGATGCCACATGATGGCTTGTTCGAGTTCGAAAAGGTTCTGGACCACCGTTAGACTTTCTCCCAAATCGTGGGGCCTGTTAGCCTGGCTGGGTGGACCAGGGCCCGCAGGTCGCCGGCGTTCATGACTCGGATGTCGTGAATGCCGTATTTCATCATGGCCAATCGGGTCAGGCCCAGGCCGAAGGCGAACCCGGTGTATTGGCGGGGGTCGATGCCTCCGGCGCGGAGCACGTTGGGGTGGACCATCCCGCAGGGCAGGATTTCGACCCAGCCGCTTCGCTTGCAGGTGGCACAACCCGTCCCGCCGCAGATCAAACAGCTCATGTCCAGTTCGAAGCCGGGCTCGACGAACGGAAAGAACCCGGGGCGAAGGCGGACCTTGACGTCTTTGTGGAACACTTCGCGAAGGAGCAGTTTCATCACCGCGATGAGATTGGCGATGGAGATGTTCTTGTCGATCATCAACCCTTCGCACTGGTGAAAGGTGTTTTCGTGGGAGGCGTCGATGGTTTCGTATCGAAAACAGCGCCCCGGGACGATGCAGCGGATGGGCGGGCCGAACTTTTCCATGGTGCGGACCTGGACCGGCGAGGTGTGGGTGCGCAACAGCCAGCCGTTGGTGAGCCAGAAGGTGTCCTGCATGTCGCGGGCGGGGTGATCGGCTGGGATGTTGAGGGCTTCGAAGTTGTAGTATTCGGTTTCCATCTCCGGGCCTGCTTCGACGGTGAAACCCAGGCGCTCGAAGACGTGTTCGATCTCCCATTGCACGGCGGTGACCGGATGGACGTTGCCCAGGGGTGGGCGCGTGCCGGGCAGGGTGGGGTCGAAGGCTGAGGCTTGGGACGCTTCGGCGGCGGACTCGGATGAGGCGATCCGTTTGGCGGCGGCGTCGAAGAGGTCGGTCACAACTTTGTTGCATCGATTCAGGGCCTGGCCCACTTGGCCTCGCTGCTCGGGTGGATAATCCCGGACGGTGCCCATCAACTTGCCTAAAGAGCCCTTCTTTCCCAGAAACCGGGCCCGCGCATCCCGCAGCGACTGCATGGTGTCGGCGGCCGCCAGCTCGATGTTGGCCTGGGCTTGGATCCGGTCGAGTTGGGTGTTGAGTGAAGCCAAGTCCATAACCGATGCACAGCCGTTGGAAGAGGGGTTTTCGTAAACGGGTTAATCTCTTGCGTCACCAGTCCTGCGACTATCGGCACGGACGGGTTTTCCCGTGCGGGGGTCCGCGCGAACTGAAGTTCGCGGCTCGCAAGATCGACCCTCGTCGCGTTGCTTATGACACGAGGACTCAGATTAGGGCGTAGAGGGGGCGATTGCAACCTGCTGACCGATTGCAGTTCAGCCTGGCCTTGGTCATACTGTCGCGGCGGGGTGAGTGGAACAGACTCAGGAGACAACCCTTGCAGCAGAATGTGGTGATGGTGACCGGTGGCGGACGGGGTATTGGCCGGGCCATTGGCCGACGGTTCGCCCGGGAAGGGGCGATGGTGGTGGGGCTGGCCCGTAGTCAGGAGCAGTTGGACGAGACCAAGCGTCTTGTTGAGGGCGACGGCGGACGATTCGCGGGCCTGGCCTGCGACGTGACCTCGACCGATCAGTTGGAACAGGCGATCCGGGAGTCAGCCCGGCGGTTCGGGCGCGTCGATGTGTTGGTGAACAATGCCGGCGCGGTGGCCTGTGGAAGCGCGGCTGACCTGGCGGGGGCGGATTTTGAGAGGCTGTTGCGGGTGAACGTGGCTGCGGTTTTCTATGCGTGCAAGTTCGTGTGGCCGATCATGGTGGGCCAGGGTGGGGGAACCATCGTGAATATCTCCTCGGCGGCTGCGGACGATCCGTTTCCGGGTTTGGGAACGTATGGGGCGTGTAAAGCGTGGGGCAACGCCTTTACCAAGGGCTTGGCGGCTGAGGGCAAGGCGGTGGGCATCGGCGTGTTTTCGGTCGGCCCCGGCGCGGTGGAGACGGACATGCTGCGCGGGGCTTTTCCGGATTACCCGGCGGACCAATGTCTGGACCCGGCTGAGGTGGCCGAGGCCGTTTTTGGGTTGACCCGGCCTGCTATGGTTCATGCGAGCGGGCAGACGGTTTATTTGAGGCGGTGAAAGGCGAAGGCAACAAGGCAACAAGGCAACGAGGCAACGAGGCTAAAAAGCCAAGAGGCTAAGAAGCCAAGAAGCTAAGAGGCCAAGAGACTAAGAGGCCAAGAGACTAAGAGGCCAAGAGGCTAAGAGGCCAAGAGGCTAAGAGGCTAAAAAGGCAACCGGGCAAAAGGCTTTGAGCGGCGTTTCTGGTATTGGAGAAGACACGCGCGTTACGGGTACTGACTCTTTCCACTTGTCATCAACCTTATGAACGGTCAATCCGACTTAGAACAGATCGCGGGGCGGTTGGGTGAGTTTTTTGAGCCGGTCTTGCCGGGCGTTGAGATCGATGTGGCCCATTCGTCTCGGTGGGGGCGCGTGGTGGTGACGGTGCGGCACGGCGACTTCGCCCGCTGGTTGCCGGAGCAACGTTTTAAGAAGCTGGTGCAGTTGATCCCGCCGGAGTTTTTCGAGGAACATCTGACGGGGGTGGTCTGGTTCGAGTTAGCCCCGGGCGAGACGCCCGACGACCTGATGAAGGCCCGGCGGTCGGAGGACGTGGCGGGCGAGGAACCGGAGTTGGCCCGGGCCCTGCTGGGGAACGGTTTTTTTGGGGCCCTTGAAGTCGCCCTGGGCCCGAGCCCCATCGAGACCTGCGGCGGCGAGTTTGGCGTGGCCAAGAAAGTGCTGGAGGAACTGGGCGTCAAGGGTGATGGCCAGCGGGATACGTGCCTGATGTTCATTCTGAACGGGGCCTATTGCGATTGCGAGGTCCTGCTGGCGGTGGGCCCGGCGCTGGTGGAGCGGTACGGTCGGTCCTAGTGTTCTGTTTGGCGAGTTTGGTGAGCACGGGGCGATGAAGAGTCATTATTGATTGGCGTCCGCGCGAACTGAAATTCGCGGCTCGTGTTGTTGAAGTCGGCGTTTCTACGTCTTTCGTATGCGGTAAAAGGGTTCATCTGGAGGAGGCGCTGATGGAGGCTGGGGCCCTTTGGGAGCGCTATGGCCGATACTTGTGCCGCTGCCCGTCACTGGGCCTGACGCTGGACGTCTCGCGCATGCGCTTCGAGGAGGATTATGTGGAGCGCATGGGTCCGGCGATGGAGCGGGCCTTCGAGGCCATGGCTGACCTGGAATCGGGGGCGGTGGCCAACCCGGACGAGAACCGACGGGTGGGGCACTATTGGCTGCGCGACCCTGACTTGGGTCCGGACGATTCGATTCGGGCTGAGATTCGCGAGACGATCGGGCAAGTCAAGGCGTTTGCGGCTGAGGTCCACCATCACAAGATGGCTGGGGCGGGCGGCGGGTTCAAGAACCTGCTGCTGCTGGGGATCGGGGGGTCGGCCCTGGGGCCTGAGCTTCTGGCGGACGCGTTGGGCGGACCACACGGCGGGCTTGAGCCGTCTTTCATGGACAATACCGACCCGGACGGGTTTGACCGGATTCTGGGAGGCCTGGAAGCGGAACTGGGTCGAACCCTGGTGGTTGTGGTCAGCAAGTCCGGCGGGACGGTCGAGACGCGCAACGCCTTGATCGAGACGGCGGCGCGATACGAACTGGCTGGGCTGGAATTTGCGCGACATGCCGTGGCAGTGACACAACCAGGCAGTCGATTGGACGAACAGGCCCAATCGGAGGGGTGGCTGGGGCGGTTTGCGATTTGGGATTGGGTCGGCGGGCGCACGTCGGTGACGTCGGCGGTGGGGCTGTTGCCGGCGGCGCTGATGGGTTTTGACGTCGATGCGTTCTTGACTGGTGCCCGCGAAGCCGACGGCGTGACGCGGGATCGAACGGTGCAAGCCAATCCGGCTGCGTTGCTGGCGCTGATGTGGTATCACGCCACCGGCGGCCGGGCCGCCAGGTCCATGGTGGTGATCCCCTACAAGGACCGGCTGGTGCTGTTTGGGCGATACCTGCAGCAACTGGTGATGGAATCGCTGGGCAAGCAGCACGACCTGCAAGGCCAAGTGGTGCATCAGGGCTTGACCGTCTACGGCAACAAGGGTTCGACCGATCAGCACGCCTACGTGCAGCAGCTTCGCGAGGGGCCGGCGGATTTCTTCGCCACGTTCATCGGCGTCGGGCGCGACCGCGAAGGAAGCTCGCCGCAGGTGGAGCCCGGCACGACCAGCGGCGATTATCTGCATGGGTTCCTGCTGGGCACGCGGCAAGCGCTGTACGAAAACGGCCGTGATTCGTTGACCTTGACCTTGGACAAGTTGACGCCGCATCGGCTGGGCGCGTTGATCGCGGTTTTCGAGCGGGCGGTGGGGTTGTATGCCGGGCTGATCGGGGTCAACGCCTACCACCAGCCGGGCGTGGAAGCGGGCAAGCGGGCGGCGAGTTCGGTGATCGAATTGCAGCGGCGTCTGCTGGAGAAGTTACGGTCGTCGGGTTCGACGAGTCAAACGGCGGCGGAACTGGCCCGGGCGGTGGGGACCGACGATATCGAGACCGTCTTTCACGTTCTGGAGCACCTGGCCAACAACCCGGATCGGGGCGTGGTGCGGACCACGGCGGCTGAACCGGGGCAGAGTCGCTATAGCTTGGCTGGAGCCGAGTGACCCCGCGTGTCCCTTACAACCGATTGGCTGGGCATGGACTCGATGACTTCGGATCCCATGAAGGCCACGAGCTGGTCTTGGCCGTGGATCTTCAT
>JBHHVM010000214.1:0-6229 GCA_046754265.1 Phycisphaerae bacterium | reverse complement strand
CCGGGTTGGTCATGCCCGACGCCAACTTCAATTCGATCAGCGTAGGCAACGCGGCGTATCGTACCCCATCAATTTCCACCGATGCCTTGGCCGGGGCGGGGAACGACACCGGCTTGGGTTTCCCGTCGCCTGGGTATTGGCCCGTGACCAGAAACTCGATGCGAACCCCGGTCCGCGTGTCGCGCAGTTGCTTGCTTCCGGCAAAAGGCTGAACGTAACCGAGCCCGATCAACGCATCATGGATTGCATCCAGACCCGGGCGGGTCACCAGTACATCGACATCGGCCGTGGTACGATCATACCCATGGGCAACCAGCGCCATCCCACCGACCACCGCGTAGTCAATCCCCAAGCCGCCAAGCTTCTCAGCGATCTCACGCAGCGTCTTATGGACCGGATCGTCTTTCATAAAAAACCTGGCCGCCTGCTCGATCGCGGGTTGGCCACCTTGACGCATCTTGTCCTCAAACAGTTCCATCACCCGTGATTATAGCCGGGTACACCGATTGGATCGACGGCACCTTCAATACACGCCTTCAACGATCGGCGTCGCAAAGCCCGAGAACGGCCTGACGTTGGCGACGCCATCCCAAGGGTACTTTTGGCAGGGTGGGGTGCGCTCGGCTTCATCGCGTTCCAGGAATCTGGGCATGAAGAACTCCTGGGTCAGCGTGGTGAGCCGGGTTCGGCCGGTTTGGCCGTATTCTACGATGCGGGTGGGGTCGTCGGGGTCGACCACTTCGACCATGGCCCGTGGTTGGGGCGGGTGATAGATGATGTCGTAGTTGTCGGCGAGATCGAACGGCTTGTGACAGGCCAGGCCCATCAACGTGTTGCCGTAGGTGGGCACGAACTCGACGGCGTTGTCTTCGCACAATTCCTCGCGGGCGAAGCGATGAAACTGGGGTGTCATCTGTGTGCCACCGCAGAAGACACCCTTGAGGCCGACCTTGACCAGGCTAACGCGCTCGGCCAACGCTTCCAACAGCTTGGGCGTGGTGAACAGACAATGGATATTGTCGTGGGCCCGCAACAAGGTCAGCCCCTGGTTGATGATGTGGTCCTTGTATTCGGTGGCCTCACGAACCCGGCCCTGCTTGGCTAGCTTGACCACCCAGCGGGGGTCCAAATCGACGTGAAAGGCAATGCCGCCGCGATGCTGAGCCAGGTGTTCGACCGCCAAGCGGAGCCGTCGCGGTCCGGTCGGCCCCAGCATCAGCCAGTCAGCCCCCTTGGGAAACGATGCGTCGTTCAACGTGTCGCTGAACATCTCATAATCGATGCGAAAGTCCCGAATACTGATCCGACTCTTGGGCACGCCGGTGCTGCCGCCGGTCTCGAACACGCAAACCGGTTGGTCGGCCAGCCCTTTGGGCACCCAGCGCCGAACGGGCCCGCCGCGCAGCCATTCGTCCTGAAAAGGCTCGAACCGGTCCAGGTCGGCGTAACCTTGGATTTCCTGGCGCGGGTCCCAACCCAACTTGGCCGCATGCTCCAACCAAAAGGGGCAACCCGTGTCCGGGTCGAAGTGCCAGGCAACCATCTCGCGCGTATGGGCGTCCAAACGCTCCCGGGCTTGGGCGATTTGTGGCTCCAACGATTGGGTCGGGGCGGTCATAGGCCAGGCATCCTCATCCGTATCCAAAGGCATGGAACCACAGAGGCACAGAGACACAGAGGAAAAGGCCTGGCTAGGTCTTGGAGGCTAAAGGACAATTCTCTGAATCCCATCCTTGATCCTGGGGACATTGAAGTTAATCAACAAACCGAGGCGCTTGTGGGCCAGCTTCAAGTAGGTCAACACTTGAGCGCGGTGAACAGCCTGGAGGACGTCAACTGCTTTCAGTTCGACGACTACTTTTCCCTCGACCAAGAGGTCCAGCCGTAGCCCGTCGTCGAAACGATGTCCATCGTAGACTATGGGCACGACCACCTGCCGCTGCACCGCCAGCCCCTTTTTCGAACATTCATGGGCCAGGCACGTTTCATAAACGCTTTCCAGCAGGCCAGGCCCGAGCGTCTTGTGAACGGCAAAGGCGGCGTCAACGACGGCTTCAGAAACGACGTTAAACTCGTCGGGTAGAGGTGGGGGCACGTAAGACAAATCCGCCTTTAATCTGCCAACAGCACCCGGCAACCTGCCCGCCATAACAGCATCTGCCTCTTTTGTCGTTCCTCTGTGGCTCTGTGTCTCTGTGGTTCAATGTCGTCTTGTTGTTTTTGTTGTCGTTTCTTACGGAGCCGCGATGGCAAACAGCGCCCGGCGGTTGGTAATGTACAGCGTGCCGTTGGCCACCACCGGGGTGGTGTAGACGGCATTGAGCATATCGTGGACGGCCAATTCCTTGAGCTCTTTGCCGTGCTTGAGAACGGCCACCTCGCCCTCCTCATCGCCGATCAGCACCTTGCCATCCACCACGAAGGGCGAACCCCACAGGGCTGACATCGTATCGTATCGCCAATAGCGTTTTCCGGTGTTGGCATCGAGACAATAAACAAATCCGCTCAAATCGGCTGCATAGCAAAGCCCATCGGCAATGGCCACGGTGGACATGGAACGGTGAAAATCCTCCCCGCCCACGTGCCAGATCTTGCCCGTCTCGGACAGGTCGCCCCGTTTGGTGCCGTCGATGGCGTACAGATGGCCCACGCCTTCACCGTGCTCGGGGTCCTGCCCCACGCAGAGGTAAACCCTGTCGTTGTGAATCACCGGCGTGGCGATGATGTTGTTCTTGGTGCCCCGACCGCCCAGCTCCCACTTGGAGCCCTTGGGATTCAGATCGAACTTCCAAAGCAGCTTTCCGGTCTTGGGTTCGAATGAATAGCAGATGCCGTCACCCCCGGGCATGATAACCTGGGGCACCCCGCCGATGACCCCATAGGCCGGTGACGACCATTGGCCGTGCAGGATGTGCTCGCCGGGCAGGTCGGACTCCCAGACAATCTCCCCGGTTTTCTTGTTGACCGCGATGAACGAGGGGGCATCGACCACCGGCAGGTTCAGGTGTCCTTCATCGACGCCGTTGGAGGTCAGCAAGAAGACCAGGTCGCCGCCGATGACCGGTGACGAAGTGGCCAGGTTGTGCGGAAAACTGCCCAGCTCCTCGATCATGTCCAGGATCCAGACGAAGTCGCCGTCCTGTTTGTCGGTGTACTTTTCGTCCTTGAAAGGCCCGTCGTTTTGGCCGTCCAAGAAGCCTTCGCTGTCGGCGCACACCAACTCCGCCCGGTTGGAGACGTAGTAAATCCGATCGCCATCCACAGCCGGGGACGAGCAGATGCCCTGCTCGGGCCAGTCGTTGACCCGCCCGGTGGGCAGCTTGTCGTGCGTGGCCTGCCAGAGCAGCTTGCCCGTTTTTTCCTCCAGGCAAAGGATGATGCCCTTGTCCCCCTTGATGTTGGGGCGCAGCTCAGCCCCGTTGTTGGTGCCGATGAAGATCTTGCCCTTGACGATGACCGGATTGCCGTAGGTCTGCGATCCCAGCGGGGCGATCCATTTGATGTTCTTCTTGGTCTTGGCATCCCACTGGGCTGGGATGCCCTTCTCGTCGGAGACCATGTTCCTGTCAGCGCTCCCGCCCCACATGGGCCAGTCGCCGACCTTGGGCTTGGGCGATTCAGCCCGGGCGGCCAGTGACCAGCCCAGACTCAGCAGTACAGCAATACCGATTGTCTTAGTCATCGCGATACACCTGTAGGTTGTCGAAATAGGTTGCCGGGCCGTCGCTCTTGGCGGTCGTTCCCGTGGAATAAGCGTATAGGCCCGCACTGCCCTCCAAGTTGGGGTGGGCATCGGTCACTTCAATGCTCCAGGCATCGGGCTCGGTCTCGTCACGGGGCCAAATCTTCGCCCGGCAGACGGCCTGGCCGTCGGATTCGCGGACATCGAACTTGACCCGGTACCACTTGTTGCTGTCCCAGGTGAAGGGCACGTCGTGACGCAACCGGGGAATCGGCGACCATGACTCGATCCGTAACTTGCCCGCTCGGCCCCGTTTCGGGTCGCCACCCATGGCGAGGAAACGATAGCGGCAATTGATCAGCCCCATCTCCGGCTGGAAGCTGCGGCGCTTGACCTCTTTCAATTCGCTGAGCATGTCGCACTGCACGGTGTAGCCGACCGGCATCACCTCGGTGAAATAGGATCGAAGGCGCATAAACGGGGGCGAGGGTCGCTCCTTGGCCGCCAGCTTCTTGAGCAGGGTGTTGCCGTCTTTTTTGATGACGGTCAGCCTCTTGGCAGCCCCGACCCAGCCCGGGGGGGGGCCGCCCGGCTTAAAGGCTTCGAAATCTTCGCGGATGGGCATCGGCGGCAGGATACGAACCCGGGCCGACGCGGTGAACGGTCCCCATCGTATCTCCACGTCGCCGGCCGTCCACGCCGCATCCGGCGCCGCGGTGAACTTTCCCGCCATCTGGACGTCACCCTTGGGCCCCTTAAGTTGCCAGCGAGGCATTTGCCCGACCAGGTTCTTCCAAAGCTCTAAATCCTGACCGTTGACATCAAACGTATGAGGATTCAGCTCGGCCGATTCGCCGGGGGCCAGCGTGACTTCCGCGGGGATCAAAAGAATAGAATCCGCCGTGCCATAGTCCAGACCGGACTCCGCCTGCGTGGGCCCGAAAGGCAGGCTCTGGACCTTGGCGCCCTTGACGCCCAGGCAATACGTGTTGTAGCGGGTCATGAAATAAACCCGGCCGTTGGAGACCGCCGGCGAGCCGTACATTTCGTCCACCGACCCGTCTGGCCGGGTGAAGGTCTCCTTGTCTAGCGACACGCACTTGTCACCCTCGTCGCGAAGAATATGAAAGATTCCGTTTTGCTCGCCGACGTAAATCACGCCGTCCACCGTAACCACCGGCGAGCCCTTTCCGACCCGGCCCAGATCGTATTCCCAGATCAGATCGCCCGTCCGGGCATTGAGGCAGTGCAGCGTGGCGTTGTTGTTGACCGCATAAAGCCTACCATTGGCCAGCGCCGGCGAGGCATACCCCACCGTGTAGCCGTCGCGCCGCCAGACCGTGCCGCTGTCGGTAATATCGCCCGAACCCGCCGCGTTGATGCACACGATCGAGCCCATCTCGGTGTTGGTATAGTTCTCTTCACTGTGACAGATATAGGCATACTCACCCTCAACCACCACCGAAGAGTTGAGCCCGCGCCGACTCAGGCGGTAAGACCAGATGGGTTTGCCGGTTTGAGCCATCATGGCATGAACGTTGCCGTCGGCGTTTCCGGCGATCAGCAGCCGTTTGCCGTCGATGACCGTGCTGACCGGGCAGGAGTAGGTCGTGTCCAGGGGCTTGCCGCCGGGCGCCGACCACCACACCACTTCGCCGTTGTACTTGTTCAGGGCCAGGTAACGATGGGCGGGCTTGGCCTGGCTGCCCCAACTGGAACTCAAAAAACTGATGATGACCTGATCGCCGTCCACTATCGGCGTGTGCAAGCGCCCGCCGTAACCGCTGATTCGGCCCAGCTCTTCGGTCATTGACACTTTCCAGGCGAGGCGCCCATCACCGCGGAAGCAAAACAGTTCCCCGCCGGTCCCGTGGCAAAAAACGTACCCGGTGGCGGTGTCCAAGGCCAGGGCCGACCACCCGATGCGGTTCTCAACGATGTCGGTGTGGAAAACGTTGAAGCGGTGCTCCCAAAGCACTTTTCCCGAATCGGCATCGAGGCAGACCACGCGCTCCTGCAAGCCGTTCCCCTCGCCCACCGGACCGTTGAAATAGACCTTGCCGTTAAAGACCAGCGGCGTGGTCCGCCCGCCGAAGGGCTGATGCCACAAGACGTTTTCACCGTCCTGCGACCAGGAGGTAACCACCGCTTCTTCGCGGACCAAGCCATTTTGCTCGGGCCCGCGCCAACTGGGCCAGTCGTGGCCCGCCGCCGGGCCGACTGCACCGGCCAGCACCGGCAACAAAGCCGCCTTTGTAATCCATGCGCCTGCTCGTCTGTTCATGAACGACCTCGATTTGTTGAGTGCCATACTATGTCTCACGCGGCTCTGAATCTCGAACCAGTCTCTGGGCTTTCATATCGAATCGGGGCAGCGACCCGGGCTCCACCGGGACGACTTCCGGGCGAAAGGCCAGCCGGTCCCGAATCGCCCTGCCGATCCGCCGGGCCAACCCCGCTCCGTCGGCCCCGGGAACGAATTCGACCTGCAGTTTCATCTGGGCCATCTGCCCGGATTCCTCGACCAACATGCGAAACTCCGCCACC
>JBHHVM010000213.1:0-6239 GCA_046754265.1 Phycisphaerae bacterium | reverse complement strand
GCTGCACTGAGCCCAGCCGTGCAGGCGTCGGACTCGTCCGCCGACGAGACGGCGAAGGAAACGGTCATATTTCCATCGATCGATTGAAGCGTGGGGCGCGACTTGGCCGGGGCGTTGCCGACCGAGACATCGTCGGGGTTCAGGGCGATGCTGGCCGCCGACGCCCCTCCCTGCGGGACGCTGGCACTGACATCAACAGGTGAAACCACCTTGACGGTCAGGCCGGGCTCGGTTGCCAATTGGGCTGCCTCAGGTGTGCTCGCCGTCAGGGATTGCGTCGAGGACGAACCGTTATTGGTGCCACTATTTGGCCCTTGGCAGCCCGTCAAGATCAGGGCCGACAAGACGCCGCCCACAATTGCCGCACGACAAAGTTGTCCGTTCATCATTTTTTCCCTCGTGGTTGTTAGGAATCTGTCCTATCGAACGATTCTACCGTGGCCCATTCGTTTCCGGACCCTATCCGGCCCGTACGGCAGTATTTACCACAATGCGGCATAAGAGCGGTCTAATTAAGAGGATTCTTATAATGGTCCGCCGCCGGCCCTTCTTCCTGTCGCGGTGGCAAGGCGCCACCCGAAACACCGCATGTTTCGGCCCGCCGTATCCATTGCAAAAAACCCGAACCGCGCCGAGGCGCGGTCGGGTTTCATGACCATAGGCCGTTCAAGGCCGGCTGGATTATTTACTTGCTTTCTTTCACCTCAAAATCGGCGTCGATGACGTCGTCCTGTTTCTCGGCGCCGTCGCCGGTCGCCGCCGAGGCACCGGCCACGCCTCCTGGCGGGGCATCTGCCGTCGCCCCGGCCTGCTTGGCGGCCTCTTCGTAGATGATCTTGCCGATGGTTTGTGAAGACTCCATCAGCGCGTCGGTTGCCTTCTGGATGGCGTCGGCGTCGTCGCCCTTGGCGGTCTCGCGCAGATGGGTGATGGCCTGTTCCACCTTGCCGCGCTCGTCGGCGGGAACTTTTTCGCCGTGCTCCTTGAGCTGCTTTTCGGTCTGATAGGCCAGGTGCTCAGCCGTGTTGCGGGCGTCGACCAGCTCGGCCTGCTTGGCATCATCAGCAGCGTGCTCAGCCGCTTCTTTCTTCATCTTCTCGACTTCCTCGGAGCTTAGACCACTGCTGCCTTCAATGCGGATGGACTGCTCCTTGGACGTGGCTTTGTCTTTGGCACTGACATTCAAGATACCGTTGGCGTCGATGTCGAACGTGACGTCGACCTGGGGCACGCCTCGCGGAGCGGGCGGAATGCCCGTCAGGTTGAACTGCCCCAGGGTCCGGTTCTGGGATGCCATGGGCCTGTTGCCTTGCAGCACGTTGATGGTCACCTCCGTCTGACCGTCGGCGGCCGTGGAAAACGTCTCGGTCTTGGACGTGGGAATCGTGGTATTGGCCTGAATCAAGGCGGTCATCTTGCCGCCGAGGGTTTCCAACCCTAGTGTCAACGGCGTCACATCCAGCAGGGCCATCTCTTTCAAGTCGCCCGACAGCACGCCCCCTTGAATGGCGGCCCCCACGGCCACCACCTCGTCGGGATTGATACTCTTGTTGGGCTCCTTGCCGAAGATGTCCTCAGCCAGCTTCTGAACCAGGGGCATGCGTGTCGATCCGCCCACCAGCACGACCTCATCGATATCCGAAGGCGAAAGCTTGGCGGCCTGTAGCGCCTCCAGTGCCGGGCCTCGACAGCGGTCGGTCAGTTTCTCGGTGAGCTGCTCGAACTTGCTGCGGGTAATGGTTTCCTGCAAGTGCTTAGGACCGTCCGGGCCTCCGATGATGAACGGCAGGTTGATGGTCGTTTCCATCACGGAGGACAGTTCGCACTTAGCCTTTTCGCAAGCCTCTTTGAGGCGCTGCAAGGCCATGGGGTCGCTCTTGATCTCCACGCCCTCTTTCTTGCGGAAGGTCTCAGCCACGTAGTTGATCAGCTCTTCGTCATAGTCGTCCCCGCCCAGGTGGCCGTCGCCGCTGGTGCTCTTGACCTCAAACGTGCCGATTTCCGGGTCGATTTCCAGGATGGATATGTCGAACGTACCCCCGCCCAGATCGAAGACCGCGATACGCTCTTCTTTTTGTTTATCCAGGCCGTAGGCCAGCGCTGCCGCGGTCGGTTCGTTGATGATCCGCTCGACTTTGAGCCCGGCAATCTCGCCCGCTTCTTTGGTGGCCTTGCGCTGCGAGTCGTTGAAATAGGCCGGTACGGTGATGACCGCCCGGTCCACCTTTTCACCCAGGTAGTCTTCCGCCGTCTTTTTCAGGTCCTGAAGGACCATGGCTGATATCTGCGGCGGGGCGTAGGTATTGCCCCGCACGTCCACCTTGACCAGTTCATCGGCGCCGCCCACCACCTTGTAAGGCACGATCTTCTCTTCCTGGCCCACCTCGCTGTGGTGGCGTCCCATGAAGCGTTTGATCGAAAAAATGGTGTTTTCCGGATTGGTGACCTGCTGGTTGCGGGCTGTCTGACCCACCAAGCGGTCCCCCTTGTCGGTGATGGCCACGACCGACGGTGTCAAGCGCGAACCCTGGGCATTGGTCAACACCTTGGGTTGATCACCCTCCATCACCGCCACCACCGAATTGGTGGTTCCCAGGTCGATGCCTATGATTTTCGACATAGCTCGGTCTCCTTCGCCTGTATGACTCCCCCAATGCTGGCGCAAACCGGCCACGCCGGAGGTAGAAACCATGCAGACCCGGTGCCAGGGAAGGCGCCGAGGCGTGACTTTTTAACTACTTGTCGTATAATAGGTTATGGAATCTGCCGGGTTTTGGTTCGGCGGGTTACTGCCATCCTGGCAGGCGTTGGACCTGCGAATTTGACATCCCGGGCCGCCGTCCGATCCCGGGAGAGGTTTTTGTTGCCCCCCCTGGGCCTGACCGATAGAGTATCCACGCATGTCCCTTGAGCCCTTTGAGACAGCCGAAGCCCACGACGATTTGACCGTGCAGCAGCTCTCGGTGTTTCTCGAGAACCGCGTCGGCCAGTTGCTTCAGCTCACCCGGTTGCTCGATCAGACCGACATTCACATTCTGGCGGTCTCGGTGGTCAACTCCGTGGATTGTGCCGTGATCCGCATGATCGTGGACCAGCCTGACCACGCGGCCAGCCTGTTCCGTGAGCACCGTTTCGGGGTGAGCAATTCAGAACTGCTGGTGGTGAGTCTTCCGCCCGGCAAAAGGGCCCTGCTGCGGATCTGGGGGGCGTTGATGGCCGGTGAAGTCAACGTGATCTACACCTACCCGCTGCTGGTCAGGCCGTACGGATCCCCTGCGGTCGCCATCCAGACCGACAACTCGGAAATGGGCATCAAAGTCCTGCAATCCAAGAACTTCGAGGTGCTCAGCCAATCCGACCTGCTCATGCCGGGCATATAGAAACCCCGCCGGGCTCTCGGATGGATCGGCTCATCGCGCGTCCGTCAATAGGTGATGCGTTTTCGGCGCAGCGTTTCGTCCAATCGAACCCGGGCCAGGATTCTGGCAATCTTCTCGCCGGTCCGTCCCTGGCCATAGCAGGTCTTGGCCCCCATCTTGGGGCGCAGGGTTATGGCCTTGGCTATGGCCGCACGAATCCGCGGGCAGGTCTCGCCACTGTCGACCACATAGGCCCCACTGCGTTGCCGGCCCTGCTGCCGGCTGCCGATGTTGACCGCCGGCGTACCGGCCGAGGCCGCCTCGATGATCCCGCTGGACGAATTGCCCACCAGCACGTGAGCTTTGGCCAACGTACGCAAATACTCGTCCCGCTCCAGGCTGCGAACCGACCGCAAGGACCGCCCGGCTTTTTTTTTCTTGCCCGCCCCGATGGCCTGAATGATTCCGGTGTGCCCCGGGTCGCTGTTGGGATAGATAACCGTTGCGGAAAGACCGGCCCCGGCCACCGCCCGGAGCAGGGCAGCCATGACCCGCCGTTCCTGTTCGACGGAACGCCCGCAGGGATGCTGCACCACCAACGCCGATGGCGTGTCAGACTTTGACACCTTATTCGCGCCGCCCAACAACTCACGTATGCGGTCCAGGCCCGGTGCCCCGACCGTAAAGACCGTGTCGGGGCGTTCGCCCAAGCGGGCGATCCGCCGGGCCGATTGATCCGTTGCGGCAAAGTGCAGGTGGGCCAGTTTGGTGACGGCATGGCGCAAACCCTCGTCGACATCGCCGATGGCCACGTCCCCGCCGTGCAGGTGGGCGCAGAATCGCCCCGTGGTGACGGCCGCCAACGCTCCGGCCGTGGCCTCGATACGATCCCCCAGGACGACGACCAGGTCCGTCTTGGCCCGCTCGAAGAACCGGGCCATGCCCTCTATACCCCGGGCCAGTCCCAGCGCCTGATCCGCCCGACTGTCGCGGCCCGTCTGCATGGGCACCCGCGTGTCGATGTGCCAACCATCGGCCGCGACTTTATCGGCGGTGTAGCCGAATTTGCGAACCAGGTGCATTCCGGTGACGACGGTCTGTAGCTCCAGCGCCGGGTGCCGGTGAATGGCACCCATCGTCGAGCATAACAGGCCGTACTCGGCCCGCGTGCCGGTGACGACCGCGACGCGACGTCGCTGCCGGGCTTTCATTCGACCATCTCCCAGGTGATGGGCGTCTGGGCTGGGATGTCGGCCCGGGATCGCCGGCCGATCAGTTGGTCCAACTCGGCCGGCTGCAACCCGCCACCGGGGCGCTTGAGGCAAAGGGCTGAGGCGTCCAGCCGTTCGCCGGCGGCGATGTCTCGGCCGGCCACCACGCTTCGGCGAGCCAGGCGGCGGACCTCGGCTTCACAGTCCGCCACGTCCAGCGACCCGGCGCCCAGAAACGATTCAGCCCGGCGTATTTGCTGGATGTAGTCGGCCAAGGCTTTGGGTTCCAGCGACATTGCGTGGTCCGGACCCGGCCCGGATCGGTCCAATGTGAAGTGCTTTTCGATGACCACAGCCCCGCCCGCGACGGCCAGGGCGCCGGTCTCTTGCGACTCGGTGTGGTCGCTGTAGCCGACCGGCAGGCCGAACCGATCTGCCAAGGTAGCGATGGCCCGCAGGTTGGCCTGGTCAGTAGGCGTGGGGTAACTGCTGACGCAGTGCAGCAACACCGTCCGCTCGGCCGCCCCCCAACGGGTCAGTTCTCCGACCGCCCGGCCAATCTCCCGGCTTGTGGCAGCCCCGGTCGAGCAGATCAACGGCAGCCCCGTCTTGGCCCCGGCCCGCAGCAGGGGAAAATTGATGATGTCGGTCGAAGCGAATTTCAGAGCAGCCACACCCATTTCGAGCAAGGTGCCCACGTCATCGGTCGAAAACGGCGTGGCCAGGAATTCGATGGCGCGTTCGCGACAGCGCTTCTGTACGGCGCTAAAGGCCTCGGCGCCCAGCTCCAACCGTTTGAGCATTTCGTACTGGTTTACGTCGCCGGCGTTGGCCCGTTGATACGACGCGGTGGGGGCGGTCCGCGTGACCAACGCCTCGGCCGAGAACATCTGAAATTTGACCGCGTCCGCGCCGGCGCCGACCGCGGCGTCGACCAACGCCACGGCCTGTTCGAGCGATCCGTTGTGGTTGACCCCGGCTTCGGCGATGACGTAGACGGGTTGGTTGACGCCGATGGTTCGCACTCCGATCGTCACCGCTCCAGCCTTCTGCCGCTGCCGGTCCCGTTGTGACCGCAACACCGCCTCAGCCAAGTACAAATCCACCGGGCCGTCGATGTCCACGCAGTCTTCGGGCTGACAGATGATGGCCCGACGGTCCTCGCCCAAAAACCCCTGGAAATCCCCCACCCATCGCGGGGCAGCCAAGAGCGCGTTTCGGGTGACGACCGCCACGGCCCCATCGTGGTAATAGAGCGGCTCCAAGTCCTGCCGCCGGTAGATGCTGTTGGCTCGAAACTGATCCATGCGGTCGCCGGATAACCGGTGGACCCAATCGGGATGTTGCTTGGTGACGGCTGCGACGCTGCGCACCGAGTCAGCCCCGGTTTGGACCAGCTTGTCCACCGCCCGGTCGATCAGGCCGATCGCCCGCACCGGAATGTTGCCGTAGAGCATGACCACCAAGTCGACTTGGCCACGCCCCGAAGCCTCGTATTGCCGAACCGCGTGCCGGGCGGCATCGTCGACGGTGGCGGCGTCGGTGGCCAGCTCGGCAGGGCGGTCCACCACGGCGATCCCCCGGCCCCGGGCCAGGCCCTTGGCCGGTGCCGAGTCGGTGGTCAGCAAGACCGCATCCACCCGCTTGGCTGAGACGGCATGATCGAAGG
>JBHHVM010000212.1:0-6260 GCA_046754265.1 Phycisphaerae bacterium | reverse complement strand
ATGACCGGGCAGGTGCTCAGCGTGGACGGTGGCCGAAGCATCGCCTAGCCCCCACGGCGGGTCTACGTCCGCAGTCCGTCGATTCGGTCCCATAAGACGCTTGACAGGGAAGGCTTGGGCGGGTCTGCTAAACGGCTACCTAAGTTGGTCGGGCACGCGCGGAGCGGGCTCACTTTCAGTTTGCGCCGATCCGACCGAGATTCTCTGCCCATGGGATCGGTCCGGGATCCAGCACGCCGGATGGTCAACGTTACGAGCATAAGGAGGAACAGGATGGCTGGTTTGAGTCGTCGCGTGGTTTTGGGTTGCCTGTTGACGTGCGTCGCAGGGGTGAGCATCGGATGTGCGGGCACGGAAAAGGCGACCGTGGCCATCGAGTACGCACTGAATCCCTCCAAGGGCCTGCCGCCCGGCATGAATACGGTGGCGATTCTCGATGCCCAGGTCAACGAAGTCACCGACCGCAAGTGGTCGGAGATGGCCTCCAATTACATTCAGGAGTTGATCCAGGAATCGAATGATCGATTCGGCACGAATTTAGGTGTGGCTGATCGCAAGCACACCGGCTCGGTCATGCAGGAATCGGACATGGCCGCCGCCGGTCTGACCGCCAGCGCCAATCCGGGAAAGGTCGCCCAGGTGCTGGGCGTGCAGGGGTTGATCATGTGCGAGATCAACGTCAAGGTCGAGACTCACAAAGGCAAAGGAACGACGATTAGTGCCCTGGATGTATTTGGCGGCGGCGGACACGGATGGGGCTATGGCGGCGGCGGGGTGAACACCCGCGAAGTCGACAAGGAGAGCCGGCAGATTACCGTGCAGACCGATTTCAAGCTGGTCGATTCGTCCACTTCCAAGAACTGGGTGACGCATTCACCCAAACCGTATCGCCAGACCGACAAGACCAAAGTCAGCCCGTTTTTTGGCTCGGCCAAGACGGAGGAATCCATGACGCCTCGGGATGAGATCATCGGGGCGGCCGTGGAGAGCGGGGCCCGGCAGTTCGTCTCCAAGATGATCCCCTGCGTGGTCCGCTATGAGGTCGAACTCAAGTCCAGCAGCCAGGAGAACTGTGCCAGCGGCGTGGCCATGCTTCGGGGGGACATGCCCGAAGACGCCATTCAGCAGTTCAAGATGGCCATTGCCCAGAATCCGGACGATCACCGGGCTGTTTTTGCCGCCGGCGTAGCCTGTGAAAAGATGGGCCGATACGACGACGCCCTCAACTACTACAAGAAGGCGTGTATCCTCAAGAATGAGGAGGTCTACTTGCAGGCCAAGAAACGCATGAGTGAGAACATCGGTCGAATTCGTCCGGCAGACGCCGCCTAGCGACCCTCTCGAAGGTTGCCGGTGACCGGGCTTGTTGGAGCGGCCCGGCTCTGGATGACGTTATACGGTCGCCCGCCGCCGAGGATTTGACTAACCGGAGGCGGGCAACGGCTGTCTATCGGTGGTAGCCCGACCCCGGAGGGTGTGGTTGTCTGAGGTGGGGCGGCACGGTGAACTTCTAAACCGTCTAAACGACAGGAGCAACAAGTATGTTCTCGAAACAACTGATTCGGCAGGTGGTATGCGCGGGAATCAGCCTGGGCGTGGTGTGGCCGGCCCTGGCTCAAGATGCAGCCAAACAGGCCCAGAACAAGCTGCTCGCCAAACGGGCGGCCGAGGCGGACTGCTACCGCAAATTGGCCGAGACCATCCGGGGGATGCACATCACCTCGGACACCCTGGTGCGGGATTTTGTGACCGAATCCGACGTGATCCGCTCGGAAATGGACACCTTTATCAAGGGCGTCCGTCTGGGCAAACCCATGTGGTACGACGACGGAACCTGCGAGGTCAAAGGTGAGGTCACGGTCGCCAAACTGATTACCCATCTCAAGGAAATCCACTCCCGCCACTACGAAGGCGACCGCATCAAGGGCACGGATTTCACGCAGATGAAACAGCACTTCAAGAAGGACATCATCGAGGCCATCGGCATGGGTGCCCCGCGCCCCGAACTGCCTCCGGACCTGCCCGAAGGCGTCATCGAGATCATCGGAGCGGCGCCGGCTGATGCCCCGCCGGTGATTCCCGACATCTGGAAACAGGTTCCGCCCAACCAGCGGCTCATGGCTGGACGAGCGGCGGAACTGGACGCCAAACGCAAACTGCTCGAACGCATCAAGGGGCTGCGACTTAACTCCAACACGCTGGTGAAGGACTTCATCACCGAATACGACGAGATTCAGGCATCGGCCAGCGGCATCATCGTCGGTGCCCGCCAGAAAGGTCGGCCTTACTACCACCACGATGAGTTGATCGTCGACGTTACCGTCGAAGTGCCCGTCGAAAGCGTTCTTACGACCATCAAAGAGTTACACACCCGTCACTACAAAGGCAACCGGGTGACCGGCACCGACATTGTCAACATCAAGCAGAAGCTCAAGCGTCAAACTTTTGAGGCCACCGGTTCGGGTGTGCCCAAGATGCAATACGTGCAGCAGGTGGCTGCCAGCGCCGGCACGGTGATGCCCGATTGGATCGCCCAGACCATCAAAGCCACCGGCAACGGCACGGACCCGGCCATCGACACCCCGCAGGGCAAGCTCAAAGCCGCCCGGGCTGCCGAGTTGGATGCCAAGCGCAAGCTGGCCGAGCAAATCCACGGTTTGCGAATCGACTCCAATACGCTGGTGAAGGACTTCATCACCGAATACGACGAGATCAACTCGCAAGTGGATGCGGTGCTGTACGGCGCCGTGGTGGAGAATACGCGCTGGGGCGACGGCATGGCGACCGTCACCGTCAGCTTGCCGGCCCGCGACGTCTGGTCCGTCATTCATAGTCAGTACCTGATCGTCCATCGGCGGTAATCGCCGAGTGTTGTACCGGGAATGATACGTGGCGGCCCGCGTCTCCGCGGGCCGTTGCGTTCCGACTCCCTCCAACTGTGGAAATCAATGGGGCTCAACGACGGGCGAACCGCACGTCAAACCGACCACGGAGATTGAACATGCTTCGCAAAATGCTATCAGGCTTGTTGCTCGTGGCTGCCGCCTTTGTCATCTGCGACACCCCCGGCTGCGGCGACGACGTCAAGACGGTTACCACTCACGAGCAAACCCACGAATCCGAACCGCAAATGGTCTCGCCGGGTGAACCCATCGTGGAGTAGCCACAGACGCGCCCTTATGCGTCTCGGAATACCTAGACCACCTCATCCTCGAAACGGCTTGGGCAGTTTCCAAACCCGCTTCGAGGGTGGGGTGTTTTTCGATGGAGTTGGACTCGGCACCGCGATCGATCCGTCGCCGTAACTCGAAATCCGCTAATTGCTACTCAAATAGAGTATACCGCCTCTGCGGTTCGGCGAAGCCGGCGAATTCTTCCTGAATGGTGTTGAAGGGGCCTGAGTCCCAGGTGTCGTCGTAGTGGTAGAGCAGGGTCCTCTTCTTGATGTCGGCGGGCAGGGTCTTGAGTTCGCTAAGCAGGGCGTGAACCGTCTCGGGGGCATCGAAGAGCTGCACGTCCTGGAAAACGAGCTTGGCCTTTTGCATCCGGTCGGCTGTGGCGGCATAGTCGAAGCGGCTGTCGCCCGAATAGAAGACTGAATCGCCGGTCCGGGTGTCAGAGATGGTCAGCCCGTAGGAAGGCCAGTCGTACTTCCGCTCGATGTGAATGTGATCGGTGGGAAAGGGCTCGAAGCGATAGCGCTTGAGCATCTGAAAATGGTCCCGCTGTGGGTCGCCCATCCGCAGGGCCAGGATGAAGAAATAATCCTGCAGCAGGGCGTAGCGCCCCGGGATGGTGTTGAGCCCCCCCTTAAGCGAATGGTCCCAAAGGTTCATCAAGATGTTGATCGAGCTGATGATCTGCGGCTTAAAGCCCTTGCCCGTTTCCGGATCGCGGTACACGAAGGTGTTCATCAGGGCTAACTCTTCCAGGCCTCCGATGTGGTCAGCATGCTGGTGGGTGATGAAGATGCGGTGGATGGCGGGGTAGTAGACCTGACCGTTCCGCTGCAGGTACTCAAACCCCGGTTTGTCCTTCAAGGCGTGCAGGGCCCAGGGCCCGGTGCAACCAAAATCGATCAGCAGGGTGTCGTCCGGTGTAGCCTGGCGATCGGGCCCCTCCGACCAAGCTTCCAGAAGGACGTTGGATTGGTGATTACGCTTGGCAAAGGCGCTTCCTACGCCCAAGAACGTCAACGTCAGCATGATGGCCTCTCCTATGACCTTGATAGGCCTGGCCCGGGTCCCGGTTGATACCGTCCGCCGTTGCCGCGGTTGTCGGCTGGGGCGAGCTCCAATCGCCAACCTCTCCATCATAACATTCGCAGGGTATTCCTGGCCAGCAGGGCAGGTCCCAAAACCCCGAGTCTGTCTTGTCGGTGCGAAAAGGTGCCGAGGCAGGCTTCAGGCTGCCTATTCGAGCTCGTCGGCAGGCGTGATGGCCGGGCCCGGGCCTTGCTCATTGGCCACGGCGGATTCGACCTTGGCCGCCTCGACCGAGTGGACCTCTCCGTTGAGCAACAGCACCCAACGCCGGGCCTCGACCAGCCGGTCGCCGAATCGGTCCTCGTCAAACCGCGCCGAAAAAGCCACCACCCGCGACGGGGCATCTCGGGCTGGGTCGATCCTTGAAATGAAACGGATAATCGGCTCGTCGTCGGGCCCATCATCCAGGCAGCGGTCCACCAGGCGCCGCGTCAAATAGGTCGGCACCATGGTTTCAAGTTTGTCGGGCCATTGCCCCATGTCGCGCACATAGGCATTCAGGGCCAGGCCGATCTGCTCCAGGTCGGACATAATCTTGCCCTGGTCAACCTGTGGCGACGGTCCAGGCGAACCCGGACCAGCCCAGGGCGTTGCCGTGATCGTGGTACTGCCACGCATTATTGTGGATCTCAGCAGGACCGCCCATCCGCCGGCCACCAGTAGGGCGATGACCAGGGCTGCCACCGCCACTCCGCGCCCCTGGGCTCCCCGAAGCAGCGCGATCAGGCCGAGGATCACTGCCAAGGCCTGGGGCACCACCGGAATGCAAAACAGCAGGGCGCAGACCAGAGAGGCCATGGCCATCTTTTGGCTGGGGGCGGCGGCCAATCCACTCTCATCCACGATCGGCCCAGGGGCGCCGGGAGTCGGCTGGCTTGGAGGCGACGCGGCAAAAACGTGACCGCAGTTTCGGCACCGCGCCCGGTCAGCCGCCGCAGAATCGGCCAAGCAAACGACGTGATGGCATGCCGGGCAGGTCAGGTCCATGGGCGCGCCGGGCACTGTATCCCCGGGCGCGGTCGCCGCCAAGCATGGGTCGGCGTTGACCTTGTTGAGGGATCTCCGAGGCCGTCAAGGTCCCAAAAAAGAGGCCCGGTGGGGTGGACCGGGCCTTGGGGGAGCCGACCCATGGGGGGACGGGTCGGCGAGTAGACTGCTTGATTTACCTTAGCGTAACGGGTCCGGATCACCCAGTCAATCCCTGCGGCCGGACTTATAGGATGCTCAGGGCGGCACACCCGGGGCCGGCTCGGGGGGGATGTCGGCCCGGGGCCCCTGAAGTTCACGGTTCCCCGGCGGGTAGTCTGTGGGGCAACCTATGACATCGCAGTGACTTACGGCCATCCCTTCCTCCGACCGGGCCAATCTCGTCTTCGAGTTGGGTAGGCTGTAAACGAACAGCCTCCCCGTTTCACCGGCGGGAACCGCCGGCATCCATGGCCCGACCATGGGTGCTGCAAAACCGCCCTCGGATGCCTTCTGATCACGGTTTACTGGGCTGGGTGAACGTCATCTCCAGGGCATAGGGTTAGGCTCTTGCTAATATGGGGCAAATACCTCATGGGCAGCAGATCGAGTCCAGCCGAGTATACAGTGGCTGGATTGGTGGACCCACATTCAAAGTAACCCGGGGCGGTACTGATTTTCCCCTGCAATCCCCGACCTATCAGTACCGTTCCATTTTTATGCGCCCACATAATTGCGAGTCCGATGCCCGGGTTGTTGCTCCGGGTCGGTGAGCATCCCCGCGCGGGGGACAAGGCCTGACTCTACGGATCAGTGGAGGCTTGCGGGCGGCGAACGCTATCGGCTGCGGGCCAGTTTGAGTTGAGCCGAAGCCCGTGCGATGGCTTGGGATCGATCCTGTTGGGCTTGGGGATCGCGGGCCGATCGTTGCCTGGCTTGGGCCAGCATCTCCTCGGCGGCGTCGGCGTCGATGAGGGCTCGCATGAAAACCTCCCGCAGGTGCGATGGGTGCTTTGTCCGGTAACGAGA
>JBHHVM010000211.1:0-6321 GCA_046754265.1 Phycisphaerae bacterium | reverse complement strand
CCCATGGTGGTTCTTAGAACGCACCAACCGACGGCGCCAGCCGCCGTCCTGGACGTCCTCTCGAAGCGCGAGGTTCAAGTGGTGGCCCTGATGGCCGACGGGCTGAGCAACAAGCAGATCGCCCGGCGCCTGTTCATCGCGTTGCCCACCGTCAAGGACCACGTCCACCGCATGCTCAAGAAGACGGCCCTTTCCAACCGGGCGGCCCTGGCGGCTGCCTTCAAGGGTCACACGTTGGTGGACCGCGACGCGGCAGATTCCACGCAGCCCCCTCCGGGACAGCCCCTGCGGTTCGGCAACTAAACCCCACTCTTCCATTTCAGGCGAGTGCTGACGCAGGGAGAGAAGTCTTTGCCGGGCGGTGCCAATTCGAATTCCTGTTCGAGTTCTTTGTCTTGCCCCACGTGGAAAGTCAACCGGGCCCGCATACCGGGCGGTCCGCTTTCCACGCTCTCGGTGACAAACCGCAGGGTGGTGCCGGCGTCGGAAATATCCTCCAGCACGTACTGAGTAACATACCCTTCCGTATGGAATTGTCTCAGGATGATCTTGTCCCGCCCACTATCGTGGCTGAAGATCATCCAGTCTTCGTGAACTTCGCCCCTGGGGTGGGTTTCGGTGGGCTTAAAGACCGAAGTCGTTCGGCCGAACAGAAACTTCTGATCCAGGATCCACTTGAATCGCTGGGCGACCTCCGAGGTGCCGGGCGTGCCTTCACCGGTGCCCATCCACATGCCGGGCAGGTATCTCAGCATCCCAAAGACGTCCTTGGGCTTCTGCTGCTTGGCGGACCCCTCTTGGGCCAGGGTCCACAGGCTGCAGGTGAGGACGACCGCCGTCGCAACGGCCCCGGTCATCCAGTAACGTACACTCCGCTTCATCGTTGCTCCCTTCATATTGGATTCAATCTCGATCCCACCAATCCAGCCAAGACCATCAGCAAGCATTACTCCCCCATAGGGGGCATTGCGGTGACCACAATCTCCAGACGCACTATTTTAACGTGGCGGATGGTGAACAGGTCATGCCCCCGCATGGGCTCTGGAAAGACCGGCGAGGTGCAGGTCCACTCAGCTCTTAGATCATCGCCATCCAGGTCCACCCGGTCCAGGACCAGTTTGAGGTCCGGGGCGGGATTCTGCCACATCTGCCGAAAACTCTCGCCAATGGCCTGTTTGCCCTGGTGGGTCTGGGCCCGTCCGCTGAACGGTTCGATGAAGACGGCATCTTCGGCGAACAGGTCCATCATGGCTTTTTCGCCTTCGGAACCTGCCTGCATGGCCCGAAACAGCGATTCGACGACCTGGCGATCCGGTTGGGAAACGGCCATCGCCTTACTCCTTTGTGTTGCGTTTGGGCCCTCGTTGACCGGCGGGCCATTCGGCTGAGTCGTGGACCACAACGCTATGCTACGCTCCGTCGGTCGGGCCTGACAATCCCATCTTTGGATGGGATTTGCCTGGGCACCGGATGGCCTGATCGGTCATAATGTCCCCCAGTGGACGCGGGGCCCGTGATTTAGGAGCCATCGGGATGGACGAATTCATGCAGGTTGCCCTGGCCCAAGCCAGGCAGGGGTTGGCGGAGGGAGGCATTCCCATCGGGTCGGTGCTGGTGGTTGACGGCAAGATCGTGGGCCAAGGCCACAATCGCCGCGTGCAAAGAGGTAGCGCCATCCTCCATGCCGAGATGGACTGCCTGGAAAACGCCGGTCGGCTCAAAGCGTCTGACTATCGACGGAGCGTGCTTTATTCCACACTGTCACCGTGTGACATGTGCAGCGGGACGGCTTTACTCTACGGCATCCCCAAAGTCGTCATCGGTGAAAACCAAACCTTTCAAGGGCCGGAAGATTACGTCCGCAGCCGAGGGGTCGAGTTGGAAATCCTCAACGAAGCTGAGTGCATTCAACTGATGAAAGACTTCATCGCCGCCAAGCCTGAGCTGTGGAACGAAGACATCGGCGAATGAAGGAGTTCGAGTTGCGAGTAGCGAGTTTCGAGTTTAGGAAAAACGGCGAACCGACCTGAAGCGTACTTCTAAACTCGAATTCAATCCTGCGGCGGCCAGAAGACGTGGTCGTCGGAGCCGACTGGGTTGGTAATCTCGTCATCCCATCTGGGTGAATGGATGCCGCCGTCGTCCAGGCCGTTTTCGGAAGCGGAGTAGATGGTCGGGCCTTGCTCGCCCACTCGGTAGACAAGATCGCGACCGGTAAAGGGGTCGGTGCGCATCTTGGGGTCGTAATGTTCGGGCAATTCATCTAGAGATGCGGGCCAACGCCCGTTGCGGGCTTTGAACAGGTGGGTGGCATAAGCGAGCTGGGTCGCCCGGCGCGAGGCTTCGGCACGGGCTCGCAGAGCATGCACGCGGCTCAGGGACGGCATCAAGGCTTCGGTCAGAGCGTTGGTATGCACGTAGCGCTCTGCCGCGGCGTCCATGTCCGCGGCTCGCACGTCGGGATACCCCGCGCGGAAATCATTGGCCATTTCCAAGTAATAGCCGTCAAATGCATCCACAGCCTCTTTGGCATCATCCAGCGTCATCTCGTCGATTCGTTGGAACAGATCATCGTCGGCACTGAGCGACTGCGAAAGCACCTCAGCCGTGTGGCGTCTGGTTTGTTCGGAATAGTCCGGATGGAACAAGTACTGCGTGACCTGCATGGCCATGGCATGCTCGCCCCGCAGCAGGCGGACCGGGTCGGCGTCGTCGCGATCATACTCCATGAGAATGTCCAGCGCTTCTTCCAGCTCGCCTTGGTCGAAGACACCGCGTTCCAGGGCGCTTAGGGCATTGCGGTGTATCAGTTTGAACTCGGCTGCCCCCACCAGGTTTTCGATGAGCGTGGTGCCGTTGGCCAGGTGTTTGGCGTTGCGCAAGGTGGTCTCGAAGGCGTCCAGCATGCGCCCGGCCGAGATGTTCCCATCTTGATCCATCCGCCAGGCATCAGCCATCGTCGCCTTGGCCAGTGCCCGATGGGGCGATAGCTGCGGTAACTGCATCTCCAACAACAGGGGTTTGCCGTCGGGGGTTTCCACCAGACGTTCATCGCCGAAAATGGGCGGCAACCAATACTGCTCGCGCCGGCCGGCCTCTCTGAACGCATCGAGCAAGCCCTGAGCCTGTTGGTGGGACGCTTCCCAGTCCGGATGGTCGGCGGGGCTCCAGGGTTGGGGAGGCCCGTTGTAGGATCGGTCGCTAAACATGTTGTCTAAATCGGGCCAGTCCGCCTTGCAATCCGGGTCATCCCACGGCATGGGCATGAACTCGGCATAGGCATCGAAAGCGTTGTCGGGCGCATCGAGCTGGTTGGCTTGTTCGTACCATTCCAGGTAATCCACCATCGGTTCGTCAAAGTCGACCCGCGGGGGCAGGTCCAGTGAATCGGCCAAGGGCTCGTCAACCAACCAATCGAGCCCCTCGGAACTCGCGTTGGCCGGCGGCCCCAAATCCGATGGGGCAATGCCTTCCAGCAGGATTTCAGGGTCAGCTTCGATCTCCGATCGTTGACGCGAGGGGCCCGAATCCCGAACGCAGTAGGCCATCAACCATGACCCGTCGTCCAATTGCACGACGGCGGGGGACAGGCCTGTCTCGAGGCGAGTTCCCGGCTCGCGCTCAAAGCGCCGGCCATCCTTGCTGACCAGCGAGATAACGCCCTTCTCGCTTTCAGCGAAGAGCCGTAGCCCCTGGGCGGTCGGTATGATCTTGCCGAACCTCGTGCCGTTCTTGGTAAACCGGGCTGGGGCCCGACGAAACTCGCGTCCGTCATTAGAGACAAAGTGAGTCACTGATGGGGGAGCATCCGGGTCCGACTTTCCCAACTCAACAGTCGGGGACACGTACAGATGAACGGCGTTTCGCCAACTCACCACCACGGGGCGGACTTGGTGATCGGACGGCTGTGGTTGGTCCAGGGTTGCGTCGGCCAAGTACTCCAAACCGTTGCGGGTCGTGGCTGAGCACACCGTGACGTGACCGGAGTCTGTATCAACGCAGGAAAAGAACAGCCGATACTGCCGCCGCCCCAGGCGAACCAGGTCTGGATGATGCCCCTCCAAGGCACGCCCGTTGGGGCCAAGCACCCGAAGGGCCTGCAGCGGGGACCAGTTCTGGCCCTGGTCGCCGGATCGGGAAGCCACCATGACCGACCGGGTCGGGCGGTCGCTTTCGACCGTCTGGTCGAATAGCAGCAGCAAGTCGCCGTTGGGCAGCCGCTCCAAGTCCGGCGATGATGCGGATCGGGCCAAGACCACGCCGACGTCCTCGAAGCTCAATCCGTCCGTCGACCGGGCCAGCCGTAGCAGTTGGCTGGACACGGTTTCATCCACGGGCGCCGGGCGCCGCCCAGCCAAGTTGACTTGGCCCACGGCGGTGACGGCCATCAAAACCCAGGTCCACATCGGCTGTCCGCTCCGTCAAGCCTCCCCTGCGGGGCAACACTTTCTTTGTAAAACGATCACTGTAACCCCATATTTTATAACAAGTTACATGCGCATCCCCGTGGATTCGGGACGCCAGGCACGGATTCTTCATCTATCTTTGCAGATTGTGTGGGTGGTCTTACAGATTGGTGAGGCGATGGACGGTAGGGTCCGCTCAGGCGTTTAGAAAATCCAGGACGCGCTGGACCTCCTGCTTGGAGCCGATGATCAGCGGGGTCCGTTGGTGCAGGGCAGTGGGCTGTTTTTCCAGAATCCGCTGGGTCCCATCGGTGGCGGCTCCGCCAGCCTGCTCGGCCAGAAAAGCCATGGGGTTGGCTTCGTACATCAGGCGGAGCTTTCCGCCGGGTTGTTTTTCGGTGGGCGGATACATGAACACGCCCCCCCGCAACAAGGTCCGGTGAAAATCGGCCACTAACGAGCCGATGTACCGCAGGCTGTATCGGCCCGCGTCACCGCTTTGGGCCCAATCGAGGTAGCGCCGGAATCCCTCGGGAAAGGTGGCTTTGTAGGCTTCGTTGATGCTGTAGGTTCTGCCGTCCTCCGGCATGCGCACGTGCTCGCGGGTCAAAACGAACGCCCCGATTTCCGGATCCAGGGTGAACATATGCACGCCGTTGCCGGTGGTATAGGCCAAGACGGTGCTGGACCCATAGACCACGTAACCGGCAGCCACTTGATCGACACCCGGTTGAAGCACGTGCGGCAGGGCCCCTTCGGTGGGGGGGATGTCCGTTCGCTCGCGGAGGATGGAGAAGATGGTGCCGATGGAGACGTTGACGTCGATGTTGCTGGAGCCGTCCAGGGGGTCAAACAACACGATGTACTTGGTCTCGGGGCCCCCCTTGTGGATGACGGTGGGTTCGTCGTCTTCCTCGGAAGCAACGATGCCCACGTTGCCGCGATAGCCCAGGCTGCGGATGATGGCCTGGTTGGCCACCAGGTCCAGCTTCTGGACTTCCTCGCCCTGCACGTTGGTCTTTTCCGCAGACCCCAGGATGTCCACCAAGCCCGCCCGGCGCACGTTGGCCTCGATGATCTTGCAGGCCAGGGTGATTCCAGAAATCAGCCAACTGAACTCGCCCGTGGCGGTGGGGTGCTTTTGCTGGGCTTCCAACAGGTGCTGGGCCAGGGTCACGATTCCAAACGGCGAGGACATGGTGGGCATCTTGCGGGTCTCCGAATCACAGGCGGGGCTCAGCATCCAGCCAACCCCCGATCCTCAAGGTAGTGCCCTAGAACAGGGTTTTCAAGGCGTCGCTGGAAGGTCGGTAGTCTGTGGCCAGGGTATGCCGGGAGGTATCCCGACCAGCGTCATGGACCTCCGACCTTTTGATTCCTGAAAACATTTGCCCATTTGCTGTCAGCTTCGACGGCCGGCCTGCGAAGAAACTGTGGTGAAGTTTGGGGGACACCTAACAACGCGGAGAATAGGGCGATGATTAGCAATCGAATCCAAAGGCTGGGGTGGCACCTTGATGTGGGGCGGTGGCTGCTGGTCGGCGCCGCGCTGGCGTTGCCGGGTTGTGATGGTGGTTTCAGTGGTGGCGGCGGCGTCGCCAGCTTTGATGGTGGTGGAGGTGGTTTTGGTGGTGGTGGGCTTAGTTCCCCGGTCGCGGACGGTTTTGGTGCCACCCAGGGCGGGGTACAGGACATGGGTCTGGCTCGAGAGTTGATCGCGGCTGGCCAGGTGCCGCCCGCCGAGGCGTTCGTCGTGGAAGGAATGTTCTCTGAGCACGAGTTGGGGCTAGAAGGCGGGGCCTGCGAGCGAACCTTGTGCCTGCGCGGCGGGGTCGGCCTGGCTCCGACTCCAGACGGGACGGCTTCGGGTTGGTTGCAGGTGGGGCTGTCCTCGAGCATCGATCCCGAAAACTTC
>JBHHVM010000210.1:0-6336 GCA_046754265.1 Phycisphaerae bacterium | reverse complement strand
ACGTCGTTGCCGCTGTTGACCGAACACGACGTGGTCTCCACCGGCAAATACTTGGCATAATCCTTGATCGGCGGTCGCCGACAGGCAATGGCATAGAAGGGCAGTTTGTCAGCCCCCGGGCTCATCGCGCAAACCGACTCGCCCCGCTCCGAGTACCCCTCGGTGTAGCCCACGGCGGCGGAGTGGTCCATGACCCCCAGGGCGCCGTAGACCCGTTCGACCAGGGTCTTGGCAACGACCGCCCATTGCTGGCCGTCGCTGGATTCGGGCGAATCGCCCTGGGCATAACCCTTGGCCTTGGCCAGGGTTGCCTCGAAGCGCGGATCGTCCCGCAGCCCAGCCAAGTCCGGGTCGGTGGATATCTTCCTGGGGGCATAGAAGCCGGCGTCGACGGCTTTGTCCAGCCAGTCCAGAGCTTCGTCCGGTTTGTTGGTGATGGCGCTGTAACAGGCCAGGTTATACAGGACCACCGAATCGTTGGGCGCGAGCCCGTGGGCCTTTTGCGTCAGTTGCAACGCGTGGGCGTATTCCTTGCGGTTGTAGGCCTTGAACGCCTGGCGGACGAACTCATCCGCTTCGGGTTTGAGATTGGCATTCTTGAATTGGTCCGCCAAGGCCGGCTGATCGTCCGCCCCGTCCGAGTCGCCCGCCGTCGCCATGGCTTCGAAGATGGGGTCCGTCAAGGCCCGAAGCTGGGTCAACATCCGTTGCATATCGAAATAGACCACTTCATCTTCGGCCGCTGGCAGGCTGGCAAACGCCTCTTTGAAACGGGCACTGGCAACCAATGCCTTGCCCGATCCGGAACCCGAGAGCAGGCCCAGCACCTCGTCGAGGATGCGGTTGCCCAGAGTAATCACGATGACGTCGCCGCGCTGGGCGATTCCCAGCCCATAGCTGGGCACGCCTTCGGTCTGGGTCGGCGGAAAATGAAGCGACGCCACTCTGGCGCCCGCCTTCTCGGACATCTGCAACTTCATCGGCGGGAGACCGGCTTGGGCAGCCATGCCCAGCACCGTATTGGTCAGGCCCACGATGCCGTCGAAGTTCTTGGCCCCGCTGCCTTCAGCGCCGGCCAACAACCAGACCTGGTCCGGCCCGCCGGCTGACATGCCATGATCGCTCTTGACCAGCTCGGGCATGCGCATGGCATAGACGAACTCCTTGCCGACCAGTTGGCCCCAATCGACCTGCCCCAGCAACTGGGTGGCCAGGTCCTTGATCCTCTGCGCCTCAGCCAACTGCTCCTCGCCACCGGCCGACCCCACCAGGTCCATCAGGTCGGCGCCCAGCCCGGTCTGCACCACGGCTTGCCAAACCCCATCCCAATAGTCGGTGACGAATTGCCGTTCCGGATTGTGTCGCTCGGCCACACAGAAAAAAACGTCGTCGGGCACGGCCGACAGCAGGGAGAACGTCTCCCCCGCCCGCGCCGCAGCCCCGGGAAGGGCCGACCAGACCAGACACCCCAGACACAGTGCTTGACTGCCAAACCTTGGCTTCATTTTGTTCATCTCAAATATCTCGCAGTGAATTGACGCGTTCCAACGCCGGCGCGATCTGGACCCACCCCACCCGCCTGTTTGGCGGAAGGTACTGTCCAAGTGTACCCCCGGTTCATCGGCTGCACAACCTCGCGGGTTCAGCCCGCACAACTTCTGACGAGCCCCGAAGTCGGCGCCGCTCAAACCTCCTCAAAACGGGCCGTGAAATGACGCAACACGGGGGGCTCATAGACGATTCGCATGCCCCGCAACGTATCCCGCTGCGTGTGAACCTCCAAAATGCCTTCGATCACGTAGTCGATGTGGGACTGCGTATAGGTTCGCCGGGGAATGGCCAGGCGGACCAGTTCCATGTCGGGCCGGGCTGCCTGGCCGAACATGACGCTGCCGATCTCGCAGGCCCGGATGCCCGCGTGGCAATACAGGGCACAGGCGACGGATTGACCGGGAAATTGTTCGCGGGGAATGTGTGGGGCAAAGGCGCGGGCGTCCAGGTAAACCGCATGTCCACCGGGCGGCTCGACGATTTGCACGCCACCGGCCAACAACCTCTCACCCAGGTAGGCTGTGCTGCGAATGCGGTATTGCAGGTAATCCTCGTGCAGCACCTCTTCCATTCCCTGGGCGATAGCCTCAAGATCTCGGCCCGCCAATCCGCCGTAGGTGGGAAACCCCTCGGTCAGGATCAGCAGATTCCGGGCAGCGGTGGCCCATTCCTCATTTCGCAACAGCAGCAGTCCGCCGATATTGGCCAGCCCGTCTTTCTTGGCGCTGAATGTCGCTCCATCAGCCAGGTCAAACATCTCCCGGGCAATTGCTGCCACCGTGCGGTCCCCCTGCCCGGGCTCTCGGCTCTTGATGAAATACGCATTCTCCGCGAAGCGGCAGGCGTCCAGAAAAAATGGCACCTGGTGCTCGTCGCAGATTTTCCGCACTTGTCGAAGGTTGCCCATGCTGACGGGTTGGCCGCCGCCACTGTTGTTGGTGATGGTCATCATCACCAACGGCACATTGGCGGGATCCACCTCCGCGAAGAATGCCCGCAGCTTGTCCACATCCATATCACCTTTGAACGGGGCCCGGCTCTTGGGGTCCAGGCCTACCTCGGTGATCAAGTCCACCGCCTTGGCCCCGGAGTGTTCGATATTGGCCCGGGTGGTGTCGAAGTGGATGTTGTTGGGCACGATCTTGCCCGGCCCGCCAACGATCTCGAACAAGATGCGCTCCGAAGCCCGCCCCTGGTGGGTGGGCAAAATGTGATCGAAGCCGGTGATCTCCTGGACCCGATCGTAAAAGCGATGAAAGCTTTGGGCCCCCGCGTAGGACTCATCCCCCCGCATGATGCCCGCCCACTGCTCGCTGCTCATGGCCCCGGTCCCGCTGTCGGTCAGCAGATCGATAATCACGTCCTGGGCCCGCAGATTGAACAGGTTGTAACCCGCCTCGTGCAGGGCAGCCTCCCGCTGCGACCGGCTGGTCATGCGGATGGGTTCGACGACCTTGATGCGGAACGGCTCGATGATGGTTTTCATGCCCCGCCTTTCCTCCGTTGCCCAGCTATCCGAGCCGGGAACCTACATGCTGAATGTCTCATCTGAATGAACCAGCATTTGCCGTGCCACGCCGCCCGAAGGGAACCAGGGACCAACACGGCCGGATAGGGCACAGCCTGACCGCCGTCCCTTTTTCTCACTTCTCGCTTCTCACTTCGCAACTCGAACTGCCTTGCGTGTGCCATTAGGACGAATCGCCCGGCACACCACGGTCGGGCGGACAATTCCATTGCAACGCCTCGGCAAGCGGCTTCTTGACCAAATCCGGGACCACGCAATCGTCCGCCGGGTAACCGACCGGGATCAGCAGATAGGGCTTCTCATTCACCGGCCGGCCCAAAATGTCCCGCAAAAACCCCATCGGGCTGGGCGTGTGGGTCAGCGTGGCCAAACCCGCCTGATGGCACGCAGCCAGGAACATCCCCGAGGCGATACCGACCGACTCCGCCGGGTAATAGTTGACCCGCTTGACGGGCCCGATCATCTCCCAATCGATGCGGAAGATGACCACCAGCCATGGGGCGATCTCCAGGTAGGGTTTACTCGGCCCGGTGCCGATGGGCTCCAACGCTTCGAGCCAGGGTGGGGGCATGCGACCGCCATAGTTCTTACGCTCCTCCTCCTCCGCCGCAGCGCGGATGTCGCGTTTAAGGCCTGGATCATCCACCGCCACGAAGCGCCAAGGCTTGCGATTGGCCCCGCTGGGAGACGTGTGGGCCACCGCGATGAGCGTTTCGATCAACCGCCGAGGCACGGGCCTGTCCGAAAAATATCGGCAGCTTCGCCGGGCCGACATCTCGACCAGCAGTGCGTCCGCCCGCCGCTGCATCTCCTCGCAATCGCGGCGGGGCAATCGATACGGGATCATGTCAGCCGGCATGGCGGAACCTGCTTTGCACCGCAAACGGTCGATCTCTTCGCAGCCCGCGAACATGCTTCCGGGCTGGCATCCAACACGGGTGGCACGGTCTGGCGCAGCCAGGCCGTGGCGAGCACGACAGACACCCGCAACTGTACTGGCTCAATCGGTGCCCGCAAAGACCGCCAAGCCATGGGGCGTTTCCGGGAACAGATCCCTGTTCTACATGCCCATGGGGCCAGAAGCCGGGTAGGGCAGGTCGTTGTTCCGCGAATGCGGAACCTTGACCTGCCGGTTCGGCTTTTCCACGATTGCAAGGCCACGCAAGGACTCTATAATCCCCACCGTTGGCTGGACCCGGTTGCACGGTGCCAGCCCGGGTGGTTTGGCAAGTCAGTTTCCTTCGGGGCGATGGACCGTCATGAGACATTCAACTCTCAAACGCGCGTTGTTCTTGGTACTTACCGGCGGCATCATGATTCAGTTCACCGGCTGCGGCACGCTCCTGGCCCCCATCGCCTTGGGATTGGCCGAGAATTTCTTGCTCAGTTTCATTTTCGGCGGGGCGCTGGGCGTCTGACCGACCTGCCCTCGGGAGCCTATGGCCCGTGCCGGTAGGGCTGGCTTGGCCCGTAGCGAGCGCCGCCGCCAGAGTCTCGCACGTGCCCGACAAACGCAGACATCGCGGCAAGCACCCCGATGATGATCGCCTGTTCGCCGTTTCCTGCCAGCCAACCCTGCGGGCAGCGGTTGAACACCTCTCCTGGCTTTTGACACGCGGCTATGCCCGACCCTCAGCCCTCAAGTTGGTGGGCGATCGTTTTTCGCTGACCCAACGACAGCGCATGGCCGTGCGACGATCAGCCTGTTCGGATTCATCGCTCCAGCGACGTCGCCGAACGCGCTGCGATCTGTCCCACATTGCAGCCAAGCCGTTGGGCATCGACGGGTACAACCTGCTGATCACCGTCGAGAGCGCCCTGTCCGGCGGATTGATCCTGGTGGGTCGAGACGGCTGCTATCGAGACCTGGCCAGCATCCACGGCACCTACCGCAAGGTCGAAGAAACCCTCCCCGCCGTGACGTTGATCGCCGACTTCGTGCAATCCCTGAACGGGTCTCACATCGACTGGTATCTGGACCGCCCGGTGTCCAACAGCGGGCGCCTCAAAGTGCTGATGGCTGAAACGCTCCAAGACCGCGGGCGATCAACACCGTCCGGCCAGGGGCCCGATTGGAACCTCGAGTTGGTCCATTCGCCCGATGCCGTCTTGGCCGATTACCGGGGCGTGGTCGCTTCCAGCGACTCGGTCATCCTGGATCGCTGCGCCGCCTGGACCAACTTGGCCGCCGAACTGATCACCGCCCGCATCCCCGAAGCCTGGCGCGTGGATTTGCGTTGAACCGGACGCCCATCGACACCCCAAAGCGAGCCGCGAGCTTCAGCTCGCGCGGACGACACACAACCCAAACGCTCCATCGCCGCATAGTCGCGCAACTTGTGAAACCCAATACCACGCCGTAGAATCCGCCGCCCAGGTGCTGCATGGCCATACATCCCAGCGCAATTATCGATGCCGCCGCCGAGATTGACCCCACCGCCGAGGTCGGTGCCTACGCCGTCATCGAAGGTCCGGTCCAAGTAGCCGCCGGCGCTAGAATCTATCACCACGCCTACCTGTCCGGCTGGACCCAGATCGGCCCGGACTGCCAAATCCACCCCTTCGCCACCATTGGCCACCTGCCCCAGGACGTCAAATACAAGCACGAACGATCCTATTGCCGCATCGGCGCTGGCACCGTCATACGCGAATACGCCAGCGTCCACCGGGCCACCGAACCCGACACCGCCACCGTGATCGGGCAAAACTGTTTCTTCCTGGCCTATTCGCACGTGGGGCACAATTGCACGGTGGGCGACGCGGTCACCCTGACCAACGGCGCCCAGTTGGCAGGCCATTCCACCGTGGAACGCGGAGCCGTCTTTTCCGTATTCGCCGCCAGCCACCAGTTCGTCCGCGTCGGCGAATACGCCATGATCGGCGGCAACGGCATGATCTCCATGGACGTGCTGCCCTTCATGATGATGCAGGGCCGCGACCTGTACTGCGGCATCAACCGCGTAGGCCTGACCCGCAACGGCTTTTCCAAAGATGAAATCGCCGAAGCCCAACTGGCCTTCAAAACCATCTACCGAACAGGCCTGCCCTTCCCAAAAGCCCTGGCACAACTAGAATCCACCCTACAAACCAAAGCAGGCCAACGCCTCCTAGCCTTCGCCCAAGCCCCCACCAAACGAGGCATAGGCGCAGGCCCCAAGCATCTCTACGGCCGACATCCCGCATCCATCGAACCGTAAACCGCCATCGCTCCCCAGATGACCCACGCGATTTAGAGTGCGTCCAAATACCCATGTGGC
>JBHHVM010000209.1:0-6345 GCA_046754265.1 Phycisphaerae bacterium | reverse complement strand
GAAGGGCACCGAAACACCCGGTCCGTTGCGCCCACCGGGATCGCTGCCCGAGGAAGAGTTCGCCTCCACCTGCATCCGTTGCCTGCGCTGCGTCGATGCGTGTCCCAACCACGCACTGGTTTCCATGCCGCCCGGGTCGGCCAGCGGGTTGGGCGGCACGCCGACGCTCCAGCCGCGCCGAGCGGCCTGCATGTTGTGCGCCGGCGCCGAAGGGGACACCCTCAAGTGTACCGAGGTTTGCCCCAGCGGAGCCCTGCAACTGGTCAAGAAAGACGAGACCGAAATCCAGCAAAAGGTCCACATCGGCATCGCCCAGCTCGATCTGGATTTGTGCTATTCCTACAACAACTGGAGTTGCGGAGCCTGTTACCGGGCCTGTCCGCTGGCGGGTGCAGCCATGACCCTCGGGGCCTGGGAACGCCCCGCGATTCACCCCGACGCCTGCGTGGGGTGCGGATGCTGCGAACGGGCTTGCATCCGCTATCCTCATGCCATTCGCGTGTGTCTCGAGGCCAAGGCATGAACTGGTCTCGGCGCCAAGCGATCCGCACGACAGCGACGGGGCTTGGATTGGCCCTGGCTGGTGGACTGGTTCACTTCCTGCAGCGCATCAACGTGTCATCGTTTCCGGCCGTCAAAAGGCCCTATGCCCGGTTGGCGGGTTTGCTGCGACCGCCCGGGGCTTTGCCCGAACCGGACTTCCTGGCGGCCTGTATCCGCTGCTACAAGTGTCAAGACGCCTGCGAGCCCGGCGCCATCCAGTTCTACACCGAAAAGCACGGCCAACTGTACCACACGCCGTACGTGAACCCCGCCCGCGCGGGCTGCACCCTGTGCATGAAGTGCGGCCCCGCCTGCCCGACCGGCGCCCTGCGGCTCTTGGATGAACCGAGGCAGGCCGACATGGGATCGGTGGAGTTGATCGAGGATCTTTGCCTGTCTTTCAAGGCCAAGCATCTTCGCAGCCGCCAGGCCCTGCTGATGGAACTGAACCAGGCCCCCACGGAGGTCGACGCCCTGGCGGAGCGACGCGGACCTTGCGGCGAATGTTTCATGTTTTGCCCGCTGCGCAACCAGGCCATCAAGCTCGAACCCGGAGCGTTCCTGGCCCCGGTGATTTTTCCCGAGCAGTGCGTGGGCTGCGGCATGTGCGAACATATCTGCCGCATCGTCGTCCGAGGTGAGCCCGCCATCCGCGTGGTCCGCACGCGCCGCCAGGCCGGGGCTGTTCGGGCCCGACCCTCGGGGGTGGAGGTGACGGCATGATCCTGCAAGTGATTCGCCGGGCCGTTCAGGTGTCGGTGGTGCTGCTTGTGGTGTGCGTGGCCTGACTCAGCTTGTACGCCCACTACCGGGCAGCCTGGGTCATCGAAGACGAGCAACTCATGGCTGGCTTGCGGGGCGAGGTGGTCACCCAGGTGATTCACCCCTACGTCGAGCGCCTCAGCAAGCCCCAGACCTTTCTGGATGCGAACAAAGGCACCATCTGGTCCATGCGGCTGGGCGGTGTCGACCTGACGGACCCGCTGGCGGCGGCCGAAGCGCTGGCTGCTACCAAACACGTCCATTGGCCGCTTTGGATATCCATTGTCATCCCCGTGGTCGCCACCTTGATTCTAGGAAAAGTCTTTTGCAGTTGGATATGCCCGGGCTATTTGCTCTTTGAAATCACCGGCAAGCTGCGGAAACTTTTGCGGATCGCCGAAATCGAGCCGGCCAACGTCCGGTTCGCGTTTGCCAACAAGTACATCTTTCTGGTCGTCGGTCTGGGCCTGTCGGCTGCGTTCTCGGCGCCGCTGTTCGCCCTGATCTATCCTCCCGCGGTGATTAGCCGGGTGATTCATGCCTGGGTGTTCGGCACCGCCCTGACCGGGATGCTCGTCGTGTTGGCTGCCATCGTGGCCATCGAGGTGTTCGTCTCGCCACGCTGGTGGTGTCAAACCATGTGCCCCGGTGGAGCGTTGTACGGACTGTTGGGCGCAAAACGATTGCTGCGGGTCAAATTGCGGACCGACGCTTGCACCGGTTGCCGAGACTGCATTCCCGTCTGCGAGGCTGGGATTAACCCCATCACCCGGTCCACGTCCATCGAGTGCGACAACTGCGGTGTCTGCACGCGGCACTGTGGCCCAGCCGCCCTGCATTACACCCTCGCCCTGCCGGGCCTCAATAGATCCAAAAGTTCAGTGCAACCTCAAGCCAGAGGCCGGCGGGCAGTCCCCGCCGTCATCGGGGTGTTAGTTTGGCTGATGCTGGGATCCCCGGCTGCGGGGCACCACATCCTGGGTTTGCCGCATTATTCGTACAAAGAAAACTATCCCCAGCGACCCACCTTGGAATACCCCGCCCAAACCGGGCCTTTCGACGTGCTGCTGACCTCCTACCCGGGCGTGCCCACCCCCGCCGAGCCGGCCAACCTGGCCTTCTATATCAAGAACCGCGTGACCGGGACGGTTTACGCCGACTCCGTTACCGTGCGGGTGCTCCAGACCCGCACCTTCGGCGACAACATCGTCGTCGTGCCCCCCACCCAGCGGGCGCCCTTCGACAACGAACACAAGCTGCAATGCATCTTCCCCGAAGATGGCGAATACATCGTGGAGTTGTCGCTGATGGTGGAGGGACGGCAGGAGATCATCCCCTTCCTGATGGTGGCCGGTCAGCCCACGGCCACCGCTTCGATGGTCGTTGCTTCGCTGGGCGCGACGCTGTTCGTGTTTGTGGTCATTCGAGCCGTCCAAAAGAAAAGGAGGCGGGCCCGACTCCGCCAATCCGCTGAATCGAAGATCAACACGGCCGCCTTGCCGATTTAGAATGTCATGAACAGTCGCTCCAATACATTCACCGCCCGATTGAAGTTATTCTTCCCCTACCTGGTGCTCCTGGGCATCGGTGGCGTTATCGTGCTGGCCAACCTGCCGCAGACTGCCCCGCACCCACAAGCCCGGGCGAATGATTCGGTCACCTGCCAACCGTGCGGCATGGAATTGACCGTTGCCGACGCGTTGACGGCTGACATCCATGGCGTCACGCACTATTTCTGCAACCCGGGGTGTCGGCGAAAGGCGCTGGCCAGTGCGGATCGAGCCGAATCCAAGCACGAGGTGTTGCCCGGCCGGCTGTTGGACGTGGTCTGCAACATGGAAGTCAATGCAGCCTGGGGCATCCGGCTCGACCATGCGGGCAAGACTTATCACTTCTGTGCCCGGCGCTGCCGCGAGTTGTTCGAGGCTGACCCCCAACGGTACCTGGCAGCCACCTGTCCGGTGTGCGATCGACCCACGGCCGGCCAACCCACCTACGCAGCCACCTACCTCGGCAAGACCTATCAGCTTTGCAGCGTCCAACACCGCGAAACCTTCAAAGCCGACCCCGCTGCGTTTTTTCTGCACACCATGTGGGGGATACCCCCTTGGCTGTACTACGCGTCCATCGCCTTGGTCATGGTGGTCAGTTTTGGTGTGTTCGATTGGATGAGCAAAAAAGCTGGCCAGGGGCAATTCGAGCCCGTCGAAGCTCCATCCGCAGCCCGGCATATCGGCCGAGACAGCATCCTTGGAGAAGGGGAGCGCTGGCAGCGATCGGTCAGCCCCGCAGGCGGCGGTGTCGCCGCCGCCATCGCCCTGCCCGTCTTGTCGAAACCGACCCATCGTACAGCTTTGGCGTCGGGCGGGTGTGCTACTTGCGCTGCGGACCGCTTCGATCTCCTTTCCATCGGTTGGGTTTCAGCCGCTGCCCGATCGCGCGTTTTCCGCTTCGTTTGTCAAGCGATCGTTGCGGCTTTGTTTCTGCTGATCGTCGCAGCGGGTCTGTTCGGCAATCAGAACCCCGCCATGAACATCGCCCCCATCCTGACCTGGACGGTCTGGTGGGGCCTGCTCATCGTGCTGATCCTGTTCGCCGGCAAAGCCTGGTGCTACGTCTGTCCCTGGGACGCCTTGGCCGGTTGGACCGAAAAGCTCTCCCTTTGGAAGAAGAACGACGACGGGCTGACCCTGGGATGGAAATGGCCGCGGTTCGTGCGCAACATTCTCATCGCCACCATCCTGTTTGTCGGGCTGACCTGGATCGAGTTGGGCTTCGGCGTGACCATGAAGCCCCGCGTGACCGCTTACTTGGCCGTGGCCATGCTGATGATGGCGGTCGCCTCAGCCCTGTTGTTCGATCGCAAGAGTTTTTGCCGCTACGGCTGTCTGGTGGGCAGGGTCAGCGGGCTTTATGCCCTCTTTGCCGGCGTCGAAGTTCGGGCCAAAAGCCAGACCACCTGCAACACGTGCGGCACGAAAGAATGCGTCGGCGGCAGCGAGACCGCCTACGGTTGCCCCACCTTCCTGTATCCGGGGAAACTCAAGACCAACACCTACTGCATTCAGTGCATGGAATGCGTGCAAGCCTGCCCGCACGACAACCTGGCCCTGAACCTGCGACCCTGGGGCAGCGACCTGGCCGCCGAGGGCAAGCCCCGGACCGACGAAGCCTACCTGGCCCTGCTCATGCTGGCGATTACAGGTTTTCACGGGCTGACCATGACCCCGGTGTGGGCCCGACTGGTCGATGGGCTCCGTGGCACCTTCGGTGCAGGCCGAGTCGTCGGATTCACGCTGGGCATGACCCTATTGATGCTCGGCCCCATCGCCGTCTATGCCGTCTTGGTGGCTTTGTCCAAGTGGCTGGGCGACAGCCAAGGTCGTACCGATGATGCCGCGAAGGTTTTGACTTACAAGGTTTACTTCGTCCGTTATGCCTATGCCCTCCTGCCCATCGCGCTGTTCTATCATATCGCCCACAACGCCGAACACCTGCTGATGGAAGGCCCCAAGGTCGCCGCCCTGATTTCCGACCCCTTCGGCTGGGGCTGGAACCTGTTCGGCACCGCCACCTGGGTCATCCCGCCGCTGATCTCGCTGGATAAACTTTGGCTGGTGCAGGTGTTGCTCGTCTTGATCGGGCACGTGTACAGTTTGTGGGTGGCCCAGCGTACCTCGCTCCGCCTGTTCGGATCGACCAAGGCGGCGTTCCGGAGCCAGTTGCCCATGTTGGCCGGCATGATCGCTTTTAGCGTGTTTAGCCTCTGGCTGCTCAAGCAACCCATGGAAATGCGGACCTCCGCCATGTGAGTTTCGGACCACCCCATGCACCTGTCACGCCGACAATTCTTCGCCCGATTCAGCCAATCCATGGTGGCCAGTGTGTTGCCGCGCAGGCGGCGCCCCGATTCGGCAACCCTTCCCGAGAATCGAACGGTCAATCGGCCGGCCCGGAAATGGATTCGACCGCCGGGGGCCCTGCCCGAGCCCCAGTTTCACGCCACCTGCACGCGGTGTACCGACTGTGCCGAAGCGTGTCCCTACGATTCCATTCGCCGCCTGGGCCCGGAGTTCGGCCCCGCTGCCGGCACGCCGGCTATCATCCCCACCGAGTCGCCCTGCTATCTGTGCGAAGATATGCCCTGCATCGCCGCGTGCGAGCCCAAAGCCCTGGTCCAGCTCCCCGTGCAAGACGTCAACATGGGGTTGGCGGTGCTGGACCCTGCGAGCTGTTACCTCAGCCAAGGTCAACCCTGCGACTATTGCCTGACCCGTTGTCCCCTGGGCGCCCAGGCCATTGCCCTGGGCCCCGAATCCATTCCACTTATCGATCAGAAGGGCTGCACCGGCTGCGGAGTCTGCGCTTATTTGTGCCCAGCCGACGCCCTGACTATCATCCCCGCTATGATGCTGAAGCAAGGAGCCGTTGCATGAGCGATCCCACCTCCGACCAGATACCCTCTACCGTTTTGCGCCAGGAACACCAGACCATTTTGCGGGTCATTGCCGTGTTGGAGTCGTTGGTCGAACGGGCCGAGTCCGCCGAGAGTTTCAACGCCGAAGCTCTGGGCAAGTGCGTCGCTTTCTTTCAACTGTTCGCCGACGCCTGCCACCACGCCAAAGAAGAGGACCTGCTCTTTCCGGTTCTCGAATCGCGCGGCGTCCCCAATGAAGGGGGCCCCATCGGTGTGATGCTCTACGAGCACACCGTCGCCCGAGGTCTGGTCAAGCAGATGGGCCAGGCCCTGTCCGTCTTGGACAATCAGCCGGACCAGGCCGTCGAACAATTCAAAGACGCCGCCCACAAATACATCAGTTTGCTGCGCCAGCACATCGACAAGGAAGACGGTATTTTATTCCACATGGCTGACCGCGTCATGCACGAAGAAGATCAACGCACGCTGTGCAGCCAATTCTGCGAAGTGGGTTGCCGCTCATTCGGCGGCAAGACTCGCGAGGAGCTCCAGCGCCTGGCCGACGAATTGGAAAGCCGGCACGCGACCTCCTAACGAGGCTCACCCGGTGTCGGTGCAACGCC
>JBHHVM010000208.1:0-6346 GCA_046754265.1 Phycisphaerae bacterium | reverse complement strand
GACGGGCGGTCGACGGCGACCTCGGCCTGGCTTCGACTCATCCGGGCGTGGTGCTTTTTGTCGTGGCCATCGGGCAGGCCCGGATCATGGTTCCGGTCTTGCGGTGGTATCGCCGATTCAGCACCGCCTTAGGCCAGGGGCAACTCAAACATTGGCCTCCCCAACGCCTGGGGCCCGAATGGTCCGAGGTCTGGGTTGCGGCCCTGACCCCACGTTGCATCCCCGCCTTCATCGGCCCGCGAGCACCTCCGGCCGGCTGCTGACACTTCGATCCTTCTCCCGATCCACATGCGAACGCATTGGACGTGGGGCCTTGGGGCACGCCCGGCGATGTTAGCCGGCCAAGTCCCGGCACCTCCACGTTTTGATTCGCAACCAGGCACGGGCGACGGTTCGAATCATCCCCAACAACATGACCTGACGTGAGTGAAGCAGCGCGGGCTGCGCCGTAGCCAAGGTTACGCGAGTGCCGCGGGTTGTCCTCGACCGGTTGATTCTAGTTGTCGGCCCAGGAGAACCTGAGCCCGCGACGGGCACGGCGGAGGCACTGTCTCCACCGGTTGGAAACCGGTGCCACATGGGTTCCAGGACGCACTCTAAGGAGGAGAATAGTGGATGAAGGTCAACAGAATTGGAATGAAGATGGGCTTGGTGGTCCTGGCGGCCATGGCATCGCCGACTGTGGGCCAGGAGTTTCACCTGCTGACGTCGAATCAGTATGCCAGGCTTTGGCCCAGCGTGGCCCGCTCGGTCATCCCGCAGGCGGGGTGCTGCGCGGCGGACGTCTTTGACGGCGACCGCCTGATGGGGACGTTGCCGCTGGGCCCGGTGATTCAGTTTGTGGGCACGGGCACGCCCTTGTTTGATCCGAACGCCTTCGGGGCGTTGAGCTTCACGTTGCGGCGCGGGTCGGTTTCGGCGCCGGGCGTGCAGATCCCGATTCTGGGGATCGACTTTTTGGGCGGGCCTTTGCTGGACCTGGACGGCGACCTGAACAATCCGGACCGAAGCCTGGTGCCCGTGCTCAACCAGACCCCGGTGACCATCCCGGGCACGTCGAGCCTGGTCGATTTGACGCTCGACACGGCTGGCGGCGTGGTGACGCTCAACAACTTCGACGCCACCGGGACCAGCGAAGGGGGTCAACAGATCCCGGCGGGCACGGCCACGACCGTCAACATCATCTCGGGAACCTTGAACGACGCCACGGTGACCGGGGCGGTCATCAACCCGGGTGTGGATACGCGGTCCGGGAGTCTGCTTTCGTTCGCCGGGACCGGCGGCACCGTGAACGGCGTGTTTCGCATCGACAACCTGGGCTACGAGTTGTGGCAGGACACCGCCCTGGCCAACTCGGCGACGGCCGACACGCTGGGCACGTTTCAGTTTCTGGGGTTTTTGCGCGGCTGGTACATCGAGCGAGACCCCAACACGGGCCAATTCCCGACGTTGGGAGGTCAGGGCCTGGGAGGGACACTCTGGCCGCTGGTGGATACTTCACAGATTGGCCAGACGTTTGTGACGGCCAATGGACTGGCAACCGGGTCGGCCACCATTTTGACCGGGTTCCCCGCGGACGACTTTACCGTGGCTGGCAATGGTGGTTTGGCCATGACCGATTTGGGCGGCGACCTGGGGGCCTACTTCGACAACGTGGTGGTGCCGTTGATTCACCCGCTGTCGGACAGTTTCGTTTACCTGGAGTCTGCTGGGTTTGGCATCAACAACAGCGCCGATCCGGTGTTCCTCGACACGGTGGGGTACGACCTGGTGTTGGTGGCCCAGCAGGCTCCGATTGTGGATGGCGACGCGGACAACAGCGGCACGGTGGACTTGTTCGATTCCGCCGAGTTGCAGAACTGCTTCACCGGGCAGGGCCCAGCCGGCCTGGCGGTCGAATGCCTGGTTTTCGATTTCGACTTCGATGATGACAACGATCTGCTCGACCATGCCGAGTTTGTCACCCGCATGGCTGGGCCTCAGTGATAGTTGGAGGAGACTGGATGATTGCTGAAGGTGCATTCCGGAGTGTTGGAAAGCGACAGGGGCATGGCGATCCGTCACCGGCCCACCAGAAGTGCCAACCTTTTGACCCAAAGGAAAGGGGTATCATGAAGACCTTGACTCGTTTAGGCGTATTGATGGCTGTATTGTCGTTGGGCTCACCCGTTGTGTGGGGCGAGCCGTTCCAGTTGGTTACCGGCGTGGCCCCGGGAACGTCGCCGGGATCGTCCCGGTTCGTGTCTTCCTCGGGCGGTTTCCCCGCACCGGGCGAGTTCTTCGACGGCCAGCGTCTGGGCGGTACGCCCGACGCCACGGCCACTTCGTACCAGGGGCAGGGCACGCCGATTTTTTCGCCGAATCAGTTTGGGTCGCTAAGTTACATTTACCGCCGGGGCACGATTCCGGCCGGGGCCCCGGGCAGTCAGATCCCCATCATGAGCATCGACTATCTGGGCGGGCCTTTGTTGGATCTGGATGGCGATTTGAACAACGGGACCCGCAGCCTGATCCCGGTTTCCGGTCAAAGCGCCGTGGCCATCCCCGGTTCGCGGAGTTTTATCGACCTGACGGTCAGTGGCAGCAACATTGGCTTGAACGGTTTCGACGCCAGCAGCAGCAACGCCGGCTCGGCCGGTCTGAGCGCCGAGCAGGTCATCTCGGTGCAGAACTTGGCGGGGACGTCCACCACCGGTGCGCCGGGCGGGCCTGTCAATCCCGGTATCGACACGCGGACCGGCACGCTGACGCCCTTTGCAACCGGCGTCACGCAGATTAGTGGGCTGGGCTATGAGATCTGGTCGGACTCGTTGGATATCGCGTCGTCGACGGCTTCGACGCTGGGCACGCTCCAGAACCTGGGCAGCCTGCGGGGCTGGTTGGTCGAACGTGACGGGAACGGCAACTTCCCGACGCTGGCGGGCCTGGGGCTCGGCTCGACGCTTTGGCCGAATGTGGATGCGTCGCAGGTCGGTAATGTTTTCAACACCACGTTGCCGGCGCCGAACGATCAGACCAGCATCGTGGACGGCGTCCTGGGCGATGATTTTACCGTGGCGGGTAACGGCGGGTTGCCGCTGATCGATTTTGGCGGCGACTTGGGGGCCTATCTGGACGCGGTCGTGGTGCCAGCCATTGACCCGCTGTCGGGGAGTTTTGTGTTCCTCGAATCCGCGGGGTTTGGCATCAACAACAGTGTCGATCCCATTTTTCACGACAGTGTCGGCTACGACCTGGTGGTCGTGGCCCAATCGGCGCCCGTTCCCGAACCGGGCGCTTGGATGGTCCTGACCTTGGGGGCCGCCCTGATCCGGCGGCGAAAACAAGGGTAGGCGTAGGGAGTTATTTGCATCCACCGTCGGGCCGGCGTCGCGCCGGTCCGGTGGTGGCAGCCTGGGCGGAGGTATTTGAGTCATGACAAAAGACCGGTATCGCGGATTTACGCTCATTGAGTTGTTGGTGGTGGTCAGCATCATCGCACTGCTGATGGCCATTCTGCTGCCCTCGCTCAAAGGGGCCCGCAGACAGGCCAAACAGGTCGTCTGCGCCGCCCGCCTTAGAAGCATAGGCCAAGGTCTATGGAACTATTGGACGGAAAACAACGGGCGGGTGCCCTACGTGGAGTCGTCTATGACCAACGGTGGTTTCGGCGACCCGGCCAAGCCCGATGAGGAAACCAATCCGTACGACCGCGACCTTTGGCCGGGGTCGCTGCCCAACACGCTGACGCCGACTTACATGGGTTCGGACGAAAAGGTCTTCGTGTGTCCGTCGGCTATCGTCGGGTGGCCTCGACAGCAAAAGCCGTTTCGCATGACTTATCGGCCAGCGGCGGTCAACCAGCCTAACGGCATCGTTGACGCCACAGCCGAGTATTTCCGCGAGCACTTTGGGTTCATGGATGGCCGGGTCTTCAAACCGCCGACGCAGAAGCTGACCTACAACCCCATTACCGATGCTATCAACTCGGCGACCGTGCGCGGCACCTTCCTGCGTGACATGGTCAAGGTGGTCAAGAATCGCGTGGTGGGCCCCCACCGTGGGGGCAACAACGTCATCAACAAGCGTCTGGAGGTCGAATTCAGAAACCAGAAACGCACCAACGAAGACCTGGCGCCCTTTGGCCAGACGGTGCAGTTTTAGAGGTCGGGGGCAGGTCAATGACCTGCCCTGCTCTTGGAGAGTATTGCCATGCAGGAAGCGCTTTCCCAGCTTCACCCGGTCCATTACCTGCCGATCGGCACTACCGTACTGTCGGCCATTTTCTTTAGCGTGCTGATCGGCCGCTATTTCACGCGGCGTTCCGGCCCGCACCTGCTGTGGTGGGCAGCGGGTATCTTTGCGTACGGGTTGGGGACGGGGCTGGAGAGTGCCATCACGCTGGCGGGCAACTCGATATTTCTCAACAAGAGTTGGTACATTGCCGGCGCTTTGCTGGGTGGATATCCGCTGGCTCAGGGAACGGTGTATCTGCTGATGTCGCGCCGGACCGCGAACCTTCTATCAGCCATCACGGTCCCCTTCATCGTCATCGTGTCCGTGTTGGTGGCCATCGCCCCGGTCAAACTCGAAGCCCTGGAAACCCACCGACCCGGTGGAGCCATCCTTGGCTGGCAGTGGCTGCGATTGATGACCCCGTTGATTAACACTTATGCCGCTTGCTTCCTGATAGGCGGGGCTGCGTTGAGCGCGTGGCGCTACGCCAAACACCACACAAATCCCAACCGGGCGGTGGGCAACGCACTGATTGCCTTTGGAGCGCTTCTCCCGGGGATTGGCGGCGGCATGGCCAAGGCTGGGTACGTCGAGGCCCTTTACGTGGGTGAGTTTGTGGGCCTGCTCTTTATCTGGGCTGGATATGTGGCCTGCGTCCGTCAACCCAAGGCCTTACAGGAGTTGACAGTAGAACCGGCCTTGGCTGCTTCTTCGTGACGGGACTTGCGGTTAGACTTTGGGCCAGCACTGGAATCCAAGGTAGCCGGTCCGGCCCTGCCGGGCCCTAGCCGGGGAGACGATCATGAACGCCAAACTTAGAACCGCGATTCTGGCTGTGATAGTTGGGTCGATGGGTTTGATCCAATCGACCGCGCCCGCCCAAGCCCCAAGTGCCAAGGACGGCAGGAACCGACCCAAGCAACCGGACAAGACCGGTTTGGAGCGCAAGTTCGCCGAGTCGCTGACCGGCGTGGTGCTCACAGGGACTTGGCAGGTCACGGATCAAAAGGGCCTGGAGGGCAAGGCGCCGCTGGGTGAAGCCAAGCCCGACAAATACACCATCGCCAGCGTGACCAAGGTGGGCGGCGACTATTGGACCATCACGGCCCGTATCCAATACGCCGACAAGGACGTGAACGTGCCCATTACCGTGCGCGTCGTCTGGGCTGAGGACGTCCCCATCATTACGCTGGATCGCACCGACCTGCCGCTGATGGGCAGCTATGAAGCTCGGGTCATGATCCACAAGGGGTTCTACGCCGGAACCTGGTTCGGCACGACTTACGGCGGGGTGATGTCCGGTCAGATCGTCAAACAGGCCGACGATACGCCGGGCGACTTGAAAAAGGGTGAAACCGCATCGCCGAAGGAATAACGCCGTTACGTCCCTTGAATCGCCGAGTGCTCTAATCGCCCATGCTCGATACGACCAAGACACTAATCGCCCATCAGTTTGAGGCTGCGTTCTGCACATTGAACGCGTGCATCGACCGCTGCCCCGACGAGTCCTGGAACGCGCCGGTCGGAAACCTGCCGTTCTGTCAGGTCGCCTTTCACACGTTGTTCTTTGCCGATTATTACCTCGGGTTTGACGAGGAGTCCTTTCGCAAGCAGCCGTTTCATCGCGACAACGAGGCGTTCTTCGCCGACTATGAGCAACTCGAAGATCGCGAGCCGACATCGCTGTATCGGCGGGCTGCGATCAGGAAGTACATGGAGCATTGTCGCCAGAAGGCGTCGGACGTCATCGCATCGGAGACGGCAGAGTCGCTGAGCGGGCCCGCCCGGTTCGAGCGGCGCGATTTCTCCCGGGCTGAGCTTCACGTCTACACCATCCGCCACATTCAGCACCACGCCGCTCAGATGAGTCTTCGACTGCGGCTCGATGCGAATCAGAATATCCCCTGGATCGGCTCGGGCTGGCGCGACGTATGACGGGTACGGACGTGCTTGGGCAATGGCTGCAAGAGGGACGCATGATTCCCAAGACCGGGTGGCACGGTCTGACGAAGTCAGGCCGTGGTTTTTGGGCGTCAATGACGCTTTCTCCACGGCCTCGCTGCGCGAGACCGTGCCACCCCTGGAGCTGCGCGAGACCGTGCCACCCCCGGAGCTGCGCGAGACCGTGCCA
>JBHHVM010000207.1:0-6369 GCA_046754265.1 Phycisphaerae bacterium | reverse complement strand
GCGTCAACAACGCCTGTGTGTTCACACCGATACCGACCTGTTGCAACGTCAACGGCGACTGCACCGACACGGACGTGTGCACGACGGACACGTGCGTCAACAACGCCTGCGTATTCACGCCGATTCCAACCTGTTGCAATACCAACGGTGACTGCACCGACACCGACGTTTGTACGACCGACACGTGTGTGAACAACGCCTGCGTCTTCACACCGATACCAAACTGCTGCAATACCAACGGCGACTGCACCGACACGGACGTGTGCACGACGGACACGTGCGTCAACAACGCCTGCGTATTCACGCCGATTCCAACCTGTTGCAATACCAACGGCGACTGCACCGATACGGACGTTTGCACGACCGATGCGTGCGTGAACAACGCCTGCGTGTTTACGCCCATAGCCAATTGCTGCGTCACGACGGCCGATTGTGCAGCCCTCGAAGTTTGCGATCAGGTCAACAACGTTTGCCTGCCGGACTGCAACACCAACGGCATTGCCGACGGCCTTGAAGGCTGCCTGCTGCTGGGTGCCCGCAGTTGCCAGGCTCATGCTCCAGGCGGACGGCTATGCCTGGACCTGCTGGCCGGCTCGCAAATCGAGCCGCGGCTTGACGGGCCCGACGACATTGAAATCGACCTGGACTCAGGTTGCTTGGCCGGGGCAGTGTCGGTGTCCTGCGATAACGGTATCGCCGTCACCGACGAGTCTGCCCGCATCTTGAGCGTCACGGTCAACGGAAACACGGTCAACGTCACCTTCAGCCCAGCCCTGCCGGACGAAAGTGCCTGCGTGATCAGCTTGAGTTGCGGTGCCTCGGTCTGTGTCCGAGGTTTGCGCGGCGACGTGGACCGAAACGGAAGCGTCACCACTGGAGACGCATCCCAAGTGCGGTTCTTCTTCAATCAGTCGGCCAGCACAGCCGGCCCGCAATGGGATATGGACCAGATCAACGGCATCACCACGGGTGACTTCTCGCAGATCCGGTTCTTCTTCAACAACACCGCGCCGGTATGCCCATAGTCTTGCGAGGACCGGTGAACTTTTAGCCCGCCAGCTTGGCCAAGCGGATAACGGTGTTATCCAAGCAGAGTTTCAGGTTGACGTTGGCATCGATGTGACTTTGGGAATCGGCCAGGTGTTGTATAGCAGCCACAGCTTGGCCTGCCGAGACGGATCGGCCTGACCGCGGCACCAGGGGTGCGGGGCTTGCGGAAGGGCCGTAGTGGCCGTGCAACACGTCGCGATACCACAGGGCCGCCAGTGAGAGCAACGTCTTAAGGCCCCGTCGCTCCGCCTCCGTCTCGGTGATGTCCGGATCGCGCTGACGAAACTTGGCACCGAGCGCTTTGGCGTCCTGCTGCCACCCCTCAACCACGTCGGCCACCGCCTTGGTGGAAATCTCCGAGAGCGTGTCGCACATTCGCCGGCTGTAATCGGCCAAGCCGTCTTGAGCGTATTGCAGGGCGACGCCCAGGCTGCCCTCAGTGAGCCTGGCGACCAGCTCAGCCCGGTCGGCGTCCAGGTCGGGCATGAGCCGGGTCAACTCAGCCGTGATAAACTCGACGGGCAAAACGCCGAAGGGAATGAGCTGACAGCGCGAGTGCGTGGTGGCCAACAAGCGATCCAGCGACGACACCAACAGGATGATAAAGGTCGTGGCCGGGGGCTCCTCCAGGGTCTTGAGCAGGGCGTTTTGGGCCTGGGGGGTGATGCGGTCCGCCTGCCGGATGATAAACACCTTGGCCCGTCCCTGAACAGGTTTGTGTCCGACCTGATTGATAACGAACTGGCGGACCACGTCGACGCCCAAATCGATGCCCTTGCGCCGGCGGACTTTCGCGTCTTCGTGATACTTGATCAGTTTGGGGTGGACCACATGCAGATCGGGATGCGTACCGGCCCTGACCGTTTGGCAGTCGTTGCACCGGCCGCAAGCGCGGTGGACGGGCCGATCGTTCGCGTCGCGGGAAACGGACGTCTGGTGACACAACAGGACACCCGCCAGCCAGGTAGCGCAGGTCTCCTTGCCCACGCCGTCAGGCCCATGGAAGATGTAGGCATGGGGAAGTCGATCGGCCGACAGGGCCCGCTCCAGCAAGCCCAGGGCCCGGTCCTGGTGTTGGAACTCAGGCAAAGACATTGGCAAGTGCCTTCATGACCCGGTCCTGCACCGCTTCGGGCGGGCCGGACGCGTCCACCACGGTAACCGGGCGGGGATAAACCTCGTGGAGTTTGAGGAAGTTCTCCCGAACCTTGCGGTGGAACTCGAGGGGCCTGGCCTCCATAGCGTCGGGTTGAACGTCGTCGAACATGTGATGTTGGCCGGCGTGTTTCTTTCGGTTTTTTCCGGCGTGATGGGGTTGCCGTCCGGTGCGGGTGAAACCCGCGTCCACGTCGATATCCAAAACGATGGTCGCGTCGGGCCAACACTGGCCGATGGCGAAAGGGGCGACCTGGATGATGCGCCCGGTGTCGTAGCCTTGGGCGCCCTGATAGGCGCAAGTGGCCGAGACGAAGCGGTCGCAAAGAACCACCTTCCCAGCCGCCAGGGCGGGCTCGACAACCTGGCCGACGAGCTGGGCCCGCGAAGCCATGAACAGCAGGGTTTCGCAGCGAACGTCCATTTCACGGAGGTCGTAATCCAGCAGGACGTGGCGAATGCGGTCGCCGATCGCGGTGCCACCGGGGTCTTTGGCATGCACCACGGACAGCCCAGCCGCCGTCAGTGCCGTGCCCAGCATTTGGCGCTGGGTGCTTTTGCCACCGCCGTCGGGACCGTCAAAGACGATGAACTTGCCGGCTAAGCGCCGGGCCAGCTTGGCGACGTCGGTCTGCACGGGGCCTCCTGCCATGGGATGAAATCAACTCGAAGTGTCATCGGTCTGGGTTCGTTTCGATCGTGCTTTTTGGGTTTGCTCGAAGACCTCAGCCGCGTTGTAGCTGGAGCGGACGAACGGCCCGGCGGCGATGCTGAGAAAGCCCATGGCCCGGGCCGAATCCGCCAGCCGGTCGAAAGTCTCGGGGCGGTAAAAGGTATGCACCGGGGCATGTTGGGGTGATGGCTGGAGGTATTGCCCGACGGTCAGCACGTCGCAGCCCACGTCCCGCAGGTCCTCGAAAGTCTGCAGGATTTCCGCCTCCGTCTCGCCCAGACCGACCATCAAACCGCTTTTGGTCAACAGGTCCGGGTTGATTTGTTTGACCAAACCGAGCACCTGAAGGGATCGGCGGTATCGCCCCTGCGGCCGAACGACGGGCGTCAGGCGTTCAACGGTTTCGATATTGTGGTTGTAAATGTCGGGGCCGGCGTCGCACAGGCTGGCCACGCAATCGGGCCGGGCGTGAAAATCGGCCGGCAGAACTTCGACCGTGGTGGCCGGGCAGTGTCGGCGAAGCAGGCGAACGCACTCGGCAAAGTGGCCAGCCCCTTCGTCGGGCAGGTCATCCCTGGCGACGGCCGTAACGACCACGTGTCGGAGGTGCAACCGGGCGGCCGCCTCAGCCAAACGGGCGGGTTCGTCGGCGGCGGGGGGATCGGGCCTGGCCGTCTGGACGGCGCAGTAATGACAGCGCCGCGTGCATTTGTCGCCCAGAATCATGAAGGTCGCGGTCCCGGCCGACCAACATTCCGGGAGATTGGGGCAGTGGGCCTGCTCGCAAACGGTGGCGACCCCGCTGTCGGCCACGATCCGCCGCGTGGAGCTGAAAGTTTGCCCGCCGGGCAAAGGTCGTTTGAGCCACGGCGGCAAACGGCGCCTAGGGCGTTCATCGGGGGGAGCCAATACGGGCAATTCGAGCATGGTTTTCAAAAACGTCCGAGGGGCGACCGGGTCGCGGGTCACAAACCGTGGCCCGATCATAATGGGGTGGCCAGACCCGTCAAGCGAATCGCGGTTGACGGTCGCGGCTAGGATGGTCTAGATTCTAGCAAGGCTGGGTTGGTGACGCGTGTGAGGTGCTGGAATGGCCATCAAGATTCAGAAGCTGCTGTACCCGACGGATTTTTCAGAAACGTCGCTGCACGCCTTGAAATACGCCCGCGATTTCGCCGAGACCTTCGACGCCCAATTGCACTGCGTGCACGTGGTGGATGAGGCGTTTCAATACTGGACAGCCATGGGCCCTGAAAGCGTGCCGGTGGGTATTGCCGCCGAAGACCTGATCACCGTGGCCGAGCAACACATGGACCAGTTTTCCGACGAGCACCTGGTGGGCTTGAAATACGCGCCGGTCACCAAGGTGGTGGTCGGCCAGCCCTTCCGCGAGATCATCGCCTACGCCCGGGACATCACAGCCGACCTCATCGTGCTTTCGACACATGGCCGGAGCGGCCTGAGCTGGGTGCTGATGGGCAGCACCGCCGAGAAAGTCGTACGCAAATCGCCCTGTCCGGTGCTGACCATCCGTCATCCCGAACATGAATTCGTCATGCCTTGAAGCGAATGGCGAATAGTTCGACGGGTGGCACGGTCTGGCGCAGCCAGGCCGTGGCTAGGGCAACTTCCACGGCCAAGCTGCGCTTGACCGTGCCACCCACCGCGCCTTCGAGCATCGCCTCCATCGATTGCGGCCAAGACCTGCGCCATGGTAACGCCGTTGGAGTTTGAGTTTCCAGCCCCGCGTTCGGATATCGCCATAACCCGCCCGTTCATCTAGAATGTCGGCGTGATGAATGCATCAGCCGACGATCTGGGCGAATTGCCGGAGCGCTACTCGCGGCAGGTTCTGCTGGACCGGATCGGGCCCGGCGGGCAGCGCAAGCTGATGGACTCGTCGGTGACGCTGATCGGCTGCGGGGCGCTGGGGACCGCCATCGCCGATACGCTGGCCCGGGCGGGCGTGGGGCGATTGCGCATCTGCGACCGGGACTTCATCGAGCCCAACAATCTACAACGACAAGTGTTGTTCGACGAATCGGACATCGCAGCCGACCTGCCCAAAGCGCTGGCAGCCAAAGCAAAACTCGAACGCATCAACTCGTTGGTCTCGGTCGAAGCCGTGGTGGCGGACGTCAACCCGAGCAACATCGAGCGATTGGCCAAAAGTGCGGACCTGCTGCTGGACGGCACGGACAACTTTGAGACGCGCTATCTGATCAACGACCTGGCCATCAAAAAGGGCGTGCCCTGGATCTATGGGGCGGTGATCGGCACGACGGGGTTGTGCCTGCCCATTGTGCCGGGCCTGACGCCGTGCCTGCGGTGCGTGTTTGAGTCCGCCCCGCCGCCGGAAGCGTCGCCGACGTGCGACACCGCCGGGGTGCTGGGGCCTGCGGTGGCCGTCGTGGCCGCGTTTCAATGCACCGAGGCCATCAAGCTTTTGACCGGGCAACTCGACGCCTTGAATCGCCGACTGGTCAGCATCGACCTGTGGTCCGGGCGGGTGGTGAATCTGAACGTGGACCCAGCCGGTGGCGACGGGGCCTGTCCGTGCTGCGGGCTGCGGCAATTCGAGTACCTGGAGGGACGGGCGGGGTCCACGGTCACGCAGCTTTGTGGCCGAGATGCCGTGCAGATCAACCGCACGGGCGGCCGGTCCATGGATTTCGCAGCCATCGCTGTCAAGCTCGGGCCGGTGGCCGATGGACCGGTGACGCACAACCGTTTTCTGCTGCGAGCCCCGGTGGATGGGTGCCAACTGACGCTGTTCGCCGACGGGCGGGCCATTATCAAGGGCACAACGGACGCCGACCGGGCCCGCTCGATCTATGCGCGGTACGTCGGAACATAGGACCATGATCTACCTGGACAACGCCAGCACGTCGTGGCCCAAACCGCCCGCGGTGGCTGAAGCCATGAGTCGTTATCTCGAAGAACTCGGGGCCAGCCCGGGTCGAGGCGGCTATGGCCCAGCCGTTGAAGCCGAACGTCTGGTGGAAAACACACGGCGGGAACTGGCCAAGCTCTTCGACGTAGACGACGCCAACCGCGTGGTGCTATGTTTCAACTGTACCGACGCGCTGAACATGGCCATCAAAGGTGTGCTGGCCGAGGGCGACCACGTCATCACCACCATGTTCGAGCACAACAGCGTCAGTCGCCCGCTGCGACGAATGGCCGATGTGGGCTTCGTCGAGGTGAGTTGCGTCGCGCCCGGAGGGGACGGCATCATCGACCCCCAGGCCATCGCCCGGGCCATGAAACCCCAAACCCGGCTAGTCGTTTGCACACACGCCAGCAACGTGCTGGGGACCATTCAACCCGTCGCCGAAATCGGCGCCCTGGTGCGACAGCATGAGGCGCTCTTTCTGGTCGACGCCGCCCAATCGGCCGGCGTATTGCCCATCTCGGCCGAGGCCATGGGCATCGATTTGCTGGCGTTTTCAGGGCACAAGGCGCTGCTGGGGCCGCCGGGGACCGGTGGG
>JBHHVM010000206.1:0-6384 GCA_046754265.1 Phycisphaerae bacterium | reverse complement strand
CCGGAAAAGTCCGCCAGGAGGGCAAACCCTACATCATGCAAGACGGTGACATCGCGGTCATCAAGTTCAACGTTTGACCTGCCCCCGTCGGTCGGTTGAGCGCCGGTGGCTGAAACGATAGAATCCCGCCCTTTCAACCCGCCGCAATCCGGAGCCACCTGCCCATGACCGACCACGATCCCACCGAATCTCTGGGTGTTGCCCTGGGTCGAGTTCCCAGCGGCGTTAGCATCGCGACGGCATCGTTCGAGGGTCGGTCGGCCGGCATGATGGCCTCTTGGATTCAACAAGCCGCCTTCGAACCGCCCATGATCACCCTGGCCGTCAAGCAGGGCCGACCCATCGAGCCGCTCATCGACGGTGCCGGCCGATTCGTGCTGAACCTGGTCGGGCAGGATGCGGGGAGCCTGTTCAAGACCTTCTCGAAGGGCGTTCCGCCCGGCGAAAACGCCTTCGACGCGACTCCGCACACGCTTTGCCCATCAGGCCCGGTCCTGTCCGAGGCCATCGGGCACCTGGAATGTAAGGTCTTCGCCAAGCATCGGGCCGGTGACCATGACCTCTACTTGGCTGAGGTTACCGATGGACAAGCCGACGGGCAGGCCCAGCCGTTCGTTCACGTCCGCAAGAGCGGCTTTTCCTATTAAAGCGTGACCGTCAGTGTAAAAAAAGGCGTGCGGCACCCTGTTAAGTATTGGCGCGGTCAAAGGGTGCCGCAGCGAGTGGAAGAGCTTGTTGATATTTCGGGTGTTCTAAGCGCCGAAAACCGGATGCCCCATTGAATTCATCGAGGCTCTTGGTCGCGGCCTTTACATTATATCCTCGAAAAACGGCCGTTCTACAGACGCTCACCCGCCAGCGGTTCCGAACGCCCCGGTTCGACCGTTCGCATTCGCGAAACGCTCGGCCAAAATGCCGTTGAGCGGGCCGGTGCATCGGCCCTCTCACATGCACTGGATCAGTAATCGACAGGGGTTCGGGTGATCAGTCCGTTCCACGGCACGATCCGTGCCGCGAAAGCGAAGTGCCTACGCCGAATTCATCTAACAACAGACTATACGGTACCTTGTGCGCCTTGTCAAGATGTTCGGTCCTAAGAACCCATTTTGACATAGCGCTGCCCGAGATGGTTGCCTCGATTGACGGTGGTCTACAACCTTTGGCCTGGTCAGAGGTTGCCACGCAGGCCCGCGGTTGTGTGGGTTACGCAGGGGGATAGGCGGTGGGGCGGGCGCTGGCGGGTCCGGAGGCAGGCCCCTTCTGGCCGCGGGTACACCGGCGCACGGGCTTGCCGCCCGCCGTCCGAATTCGGCTTGGAACCGAGGCTGAACGGAACCCATGAGGCGCTAATAGAACTGGGTTGGGGGTTGTCTCCATCACGGACCGGCTCCGGGGGGTTGGGGCGGGCGGTGGCGTTGAGCCAAATCGTCACCCTTCTCGCCACCGTGTTATCGGTCCGAATTCCTGGTCCGCTATAGGCTGAATTGCTGCCGGGCTAGGGTTCCCCCAAACGATTGGGCATGTCCGCCAGCACGTAGGCGGCCACCGCGATGGAGGCCACGCACCGCGACAAATCTTCCGGATCCACCTTGTCAAACGTGTCGGCCTGGGTGTGGTGGTAGTCGAAGTACCGTGAACCCTCGACGCTAAAGCCCAAAAGAGCGACGCCGTGCGGTTTCATTTGACTCACATCCGCCCCGGAGAAGCCCGTTTTGAGGTCGGTGGCTCCAGTGGCCCCCAGCAGTCCCAGAATCTGGCGAAGCTGGTCCGCCGCCAACGAGAGCTTGGCTTGGTCCTGGTGGTCAACCGAAAAACCCCGGGGCGCAAACGTGCCCGAGTCTGCTTCGATGGCAGCCACGTGCTTGGACATCTCATCCGCATGATCCTTCACGTACGCCTTGGCACCTCCCAACCCGTTTTCCTCGTTGGTCCACAAGACCACGCGAATGGTCCGCCGGGGGCGAAGATTGAGCTTCCGCAGCACGTGGATCGCTTCCATGGCCATCACACAGCCCCCGCCGTCGTCGTGGGCGCCTTGACCCACATCCCAGGAATCCAGGTGCCCGCTGATGACCACCACCTCCTCGGGCAGCTCGGAACCGCGCAACTCGCCCACCACGTTGGCTGACTCGACCTGCCCGTGATTCTTGGCCGCCATCTTCAGGGTCACCTTGGCCGGCGTCCCGCGAGCAAACAGCCGGGCTAGCATCTCGGCATCTTCGGTGGATACGGCCGCGGCCGGGATTTTGACCTTGGCCTTCCCGTAGCGCATCGCCCCGGTGTGTGGCGAGCGAAGGCTGGTGGCGGTCACCGACCGAACCAGGCAGGCGATGGCCCCATGCTCGGACGCCAGCCTGGCCCCCTTGGAGCGGAACCGCACCGTCTTGCCATACCCCGAACCGGTCTCCGGGTGGTAGGGCGGCATGGGGTTATTGAACAGGACGATCTTGCCACGGGCCCCTTCGCCAAGGGCCTGGAACGCTTCCTCGTCGGCCACCGCCACCACCACGCCGGTGATGCCCTCAGGCCCGGTGCCCACGGATCCGCCCAAGCCCAGCATGGCCAGGGTTTCACGACGGGGTTCCAAGAGAGTCAAGGATTCGGGCCCCCGAACCCATTTGGGAACCATGACGGGCTCAGCCCGGACGTTTTCCAGGCCGTCGGCTTGCATAGTGCGAGCAGCCCACTGGACCGCCTGCTCCAGGCCCTTGGAGCCACTCAAGCGGTGGCCTATGTGGTAGCACAATTCCTCGAGCTTGCGGTGGGCGTCGTTGTCCTTCAGCGTAGCCTCTATGATTTGACCGGCGACCGGGGCGTATCGGTCGGCCAACGTGGCCGTTTTCCCTTCGTCGCCCAATGCCCCAAGTGCCGTGACAAGAATGACCGATAACAGCATAAGCGTTCCTCCTGACGTTGAGAGGGGTGTCACTGCCGATAGACGCCCTGGATCTGGACGCCGGCGGGGGCCCGATAACGCCGGCAAGCCATAAAAGGATCGGTCAGACCCAGAGGGGTGCGGGCTATTCCGCAACCGCTGCGTCAGGCCCGAGTATACGTGGGAGTATTGACGGCGGCCAGAGGCTTGAGACCGGGGTCGGCGTCCCGGAAGCGGACGCCCACGACCGTCCTGAATCGCTTCCCGGGGATGGCGTATGGCCATTACCCGTTGCAAAGCAACACGTTATGGGCCTGGCCCGTCATCGCCGCCGGGCCAGGGGCGTCAGGTTCCAAAACTTCGGCGCGGTTTTTGGTTGGTCTTGACGCGGCATGCGGTTATCCTGACAGGGTTGGTGGAGTTGCAGCACGGCGCGGTAAAGGGGAAGGGCCACCGGGGGTAACCTGTCCAGAGCGGAAACTATTGTTATGGCAAGTTTGACGACTTCTGCATCGAACCACTTCAGTGGGACGAACGGCTTTTTGGAATTCGAAAAGCCGTTGCTGCGGATTCACGACGATATCGAGCAACTAGAACACGAGCAGCGCAAGAGCGGGCGCGATCTGAACACCGAGATCCGCCTGCAGCAGACCCGTCTGCGCACGCGCACCAAGCGGCTGTACTCGAACTTGACCGCCTGGGAAACGGTGTTGGTGGCCCGCCATCCCAAGCGGCCGCTGGTGCCCGACTATCTGAACCTCATCGTGGATGATTTCTGCGAATTGCACGGGGATCGAGCCTACGGCGATGACCTGGCCATGGTGACCGGCTTTGGCCGCATCGCCGGGCATAAGGTCATGGTCATCGGGCACAACAAAGGTAAAGACACCAAAGAGCGCATCGCCTGCAATTTTGGCTGCGCCCATCCTGAAGGCTATCGCAAGGCCCTGCTCAAAATGAAACTGGCCGAGAAATACGGCCTGCCCATCGTCTGCCTGATCGACACCCAGGGGGCCTATCCCGGCATCGGTTCCGAGGAGCGCGGTATCTCCCAGGCCATCGCGGTTAACTTGATGGAGATGTCACGCCTCAAAACCCGCATCGTCTGCGCTGTCATCGGCGAGGGCGGCTCCGGCGGGGCGCTGGGCATCGCCGTCGGGGATCGCGTGGCCATGTTCGAGCACTCCTTCTATTCGGTGATTTCGCCGGAGGGTTGTGCCGCCATTCTGTTTAAGACCGGCGAGCAGCGCCAGCGGGCAGCCGAGTCCCTGAAGCTGACCGCCAAAGAATTGAAAAAGCTGGGCGTGATCGACGAGATTCTCCCCGAACCGCTTGGCGGGGCCCACCGCAACCCGGAAGAGGCCGCCCAAAGTCTGGAGCGCTACCTGGGCGATACCCTGCGGGAACTCAAGCGATTCAAGACCGAGACCGTGCTCAAGCGCCGCTACGAACGGCTTAGAAACATAGGCGGGTACTTCGAATCCATCTCCGCCCGCAAGAAACCCAAGCCCCGTCGCTCGACCGGTGATGGCCGCGACATTCAGTCGGCGATACCGTCGCGGCGACTCTCGCCGGTCAAACCGAACCCGTCCACTCCCCAAGCCTAACGCGGCGACCGCGTCGTCGAGTCACCGCCGGTCAAGCCCCGTCCCCGGGCCTAGCCGTCGTGTGCTGCGCCGGGTCCGATGCACAAAGCGATGCCGGCAGGATTGACCGGGCACTTGGCTGGGGGATACTGACCTTGACAAGAGAGATCACCCGCGGCGCGGAATTCACTTCCGCTGGATTGGGGAACAAACCGATGCGAAAGACCCACATATTCTCGATGGCCACCCTGGTTCTGGTTCTTGCCTTTGGCTGCGACTTACAACGCGAAGAGCCGGTGGACGTGGCCGGTATCAACGACGGCACCGACGGGGGTAGCCAAGGCGGAGGTGGACAAGGGGGCGGCGGCGGTGGTGGCAGCGGATCGACCACACCCGAGCAAGGCGTGGCTGAGCTGGCCCGATTCGAGTCCGCCCAGGAGTTGGAGGACTATTTCAAGGGCCAGATTCTGGAGCAGAATCAGCGGTTCATGGGGTTTCGCGGACTCGAAGACGGCGAGTTTCTCGACGAGGCTCCCACGGCAGGCGGCGATGACCTGGCTGGGGCCGCTGACGGTGACTCAGCCGCTGACGCCAGCGCCGCCCCGGAGGCTGGTGCAGCCCAAGCCGGCGACGGCGATTTCTCAGGCACCACCATTCAGGAAGAGGGCGTAGACGAGGCGGACGTCGTCAAGACCGACGGCCAGTACATCTACGTCATGACCGGGCAGCAGTTGCGGATCGTCAGCGCCCAGCCGCCCGATGCCATGCAACTGCTGGCCAGTTTCGACTTGGAAGGCTACGGCAGAGACCTCTACCTGGTGGGCGACCTGGCCGTGGCCTTGACCTCCAATGCCGGCGTGTTCTTGCCCGTGGGTGGATTCGGCATCGACGCAGTCGGTTTACCGGCCGGCCCGCGCCAGGAAGAGCCGTTTATCGGGATCGACGGCGCCGATTTCATCGTCGAGCCCTGGTATCGACCCCGGCCCCAGACCGTCGTGTCGGTCATCGATGTCTCAGACCGATCCGACCCTTCGCTGGTCTGGCAGACCGCTTTTGACGGCAGCATCTCGGCCAGCCGGATGATCGACGGCGTCCTGCGCCTGGTGCTTGCCAACTTCCCCGACTATTACTACGACGTTCTCCCCTTGGGCGCCGAGGAAGACGAGCTGGGCCTGCCCGACATCGACCTGGACGTGTTGCTGCCGGACTTTGTCAGTCTAGGCCCCGACGGTCAGACCCGACGCGGCAACGTGGTGGAGTTCGACGGCTTCTTCCGGCCGGTCGATCCTGACGGGTTCGGCGTGACCACCATCATCACCATGGATACCGACACGCCGGATCAGTTCGATGCCGTGGCGGTCGTGGCGGAGCCGGGCCTGATCTACGCCTCGACCGAGGCCCTCTACTTGACCGACACCGACTACTACTTTGATTTCCGCAGGGTCAACACCGACATTTATAAGTTCGCGTTCACCCCCCAAAGCGTCAACCTGGTCGCGGCGGGTCAGGTTCCGGGGCGAATCCTGAATCAGTATTCGATGGGCGAGTATCAGGGCTTCTTGCGGGTGGCCAGCACCACCGACCAACTCTTCATCTGGGAGACGGGCGAGCAGATTCCCAGCACCAACGCGGTGTACGTGCTGGGCGAGCAGGACGATGCGTTGGCCGTGGTCGGCAGCGTCGAAGACGTCGCCCCCGGCGAGCAGATCCAATCCGCCCGCTTCCTGGGTGACAGGGGATACGTGGTGACCTTCGTGCAGATCGACCCCTTCTTCACGCTGGACCTGGCCGATCCGCTCAATCCGCGCATTGTCGGCGAACTCAAGTTGCCCGGCTTTAGCACCTTCATCACGCCCATGGATCAGGATCACGTGCTCACCGTGGGCGTCTACGTGGATCCGGATGGGTTTGGACTTCGAGAGG
>JBHHVM010000205.1:0-6389 GCA_046754265.1 Phycisphaerae bacterium | reverse complement strand
GGTCGAGAATCGTCGGCATCACGTCAATCAGGCTGACCGATTCGGCGAGTCGCCGGCCGGCGAATCGCCCGCCCGGAAAATGGACCATCAACGGGACCCGCAGCAGCTCCTCATACACCGACTGATCGTGCAGCCAACCGCCGTGGTCGCCCAACTCCTCGCCGTGATCCGACGTCAGGATGAACACGGTGTTGTCCCACAGGTTGCGGCGCTTCAGCAGGTCGATGATCCTGCCAACGCGAAAATCGGCTTTGCGCACCGCGGCATCATAAAGCACGTCGATGGTCGGCTTGATCGAGGCCAGGCGAGCCATGGCTGCGTCTTGTTCGGAGGTGTTGTCCGTCGTGCCCACCCTGCGCTTGGCGGCATAATCCGCCCGAGTCAGTCGGCGGTAGGCCAAGTAGGCTTGCTTGACCAATTCCTTGTCGTCAGCAAGCACTTGCCCAAAGGGCTGCACGAAACGATCCCCGGCGTTATAGGGGTTATGGGGCTCGATGTTATGGAGGTAAAGGTGAAATGGTCGCGACGGCACGGTGTCTAGCCAGGGGCTAATCTCGGCGCCGGCGGCGAAACGCACGCTCTTGGCCAGGTCATAACCCCGGTCCAGGCCCGACAACGGCCCGGCGTAGAAGTTGGCGAAGAACGAGGCCGTCGCATAACCCAATGGTTTCAACCGTTCCGCCAGCGGTATCAAGCCCCCGGCCAGCTTCTGTTTGTCAACCGTTAAACCGTGTTCGCACACAAACGTCGACGTCAGCAGCGACGCCACGCTGGGCAACGTCCACGGGGCCGGTGCGCTGCACTGCTCAAACACGACCGATTCGCCGGCCAGGGCGTCGATGTTGGGCGACGTCGTAAGCCCATACCCGTAGACCCCCAGCCGGTCGGCCCGCAGCGTGTCGATCAGCATGATGACCACGTGGGGCTGGGTGGCCGATTCCACCTGGGCGTCGTCGGCCTGATCAGGATCGCTCGGCTCCACCGGCTTGGACGCCATCCAGCCAGCCCAGGCGAACAACCCCAGGGCCGCCACGCCCAACAGCATCCTCAGCCACGCCCGACGCGGTGGCCCGGAAGTTTTTCCCGATTGACGAGCCAATTCAGTCGCTCCAAAAACCTCGGCGATCACCCCGTGTGGCACCGGTTTCCAACCGGTGGTCGCCCGACCGCCAGCCGCATCATACCCCGGCCCCCACCCCCGGGCGACCCGCAGCCGGGCCCCCACCGCCCCAAGCCGGAGACCGCCCGGCTTGACGGTATCAACGCCAGTCCCTACAAATCTGACCCGATGACCAGGGCATAGGCCGACGTAGCTCAATGGTAGAGCACAGCTTTCGTAAAGCTGAGGTTGTGGGTTCGATTCCCACCGTCGGCTGTCCGGCCCGCGCGGATTCACCATCCACGATATCGTCAATCGTCACCAAACTTGGCTTTCGTGCCCGGCGGCCGCACCCTTGGCGTCATAGTCTGTCAGCAGTGATAGGTGCAGGGCGCAGCAGTCGCCTAAGACACCGGGGTGATACCCACCTTCCAACGTGCTGACCAGCCGGCCCCGGCCGTGCCGGGTGGCCAGGTCCATCAGCCAGCGCGTCATCCAATCATAGTCCGGCGTTTCCAGGCAAATCGGGGCCAGCGGGTCCAACCGGTGGGCGTCAAAGCCGGCGGAGATCAACACAAACTGGGGCTCGAATCGTTCGACGGCTGGGAGCAGGTGTTCGACGAACGCCTCCCTATAGGCTAGGCCATCCGCCCCGGGCTTCATGGGCAGGTTCAGCGTGTAGCCCCGCCCCGGGCCCAGGCCCGTCTCCTGGGCCAATCCGGTGCCCGGGTAAACCGAACCCGGGTCCCCGTGTAAACTGGCCACCAGCACTTGGTGGGAATGTTCGAACGTGTGCTGCGTGCCGTTGCAGTGATGCACGTCGAAATCCACGATCAGCACCCGCTCCAGCTTGTGGTGCCAGACGAGTCGCTCCGCCGCCAGGGCCACGTTGTTGAGCAGGCAAAACCCCATGGACCGATCGCGCTCGGCATGATGGCCCGGGGGCCTGACGGCGCAAAAGGCATTGTCCAGCGCCCCATCCATCACCGCGTCCACTGCCTTGACCACCGCACCGGCTGCCAGCAGGGCAATCTCGTGGCTCTTCGGGCAGATGGCGCTGTCAGCCGTGTCGATGAAGGCTTCCCCGTCGCGACAGGCTGCCTCGACGCGGGCGATGTATTTGGGGTCGTGAATGCGCTCCAACAAAGTGCCGTCGATCGGCTCCGGGTCGATTCGCTCGCACCGCTCGACGAGCCCTCGATCGCCCAGCGCTCTGCGTATGGCAGCCAACCGCGTGCCCCGCTCGGGATGCGCGGGCCCGGTGTCGTGATCCTCGAAAACCGCGTCCAGCACCAATCCGGTCTTGTTCATCGCCCCTCGACCCTTCAGAAGTACCGCAGCACCGCCGGATGCCGCTGCCGGGCCCGCCCATACGCCCGGCACACGGGCCACAAGAGGCCCAACCCGACCAGCCACACGATCCAGGTCGTGGCCAAGCTATGCCCTTGAAAAGTCCCGCTCAAGACCGGATAGGCCCCGTACAAGTAGAAGTGAATCAAGTAGAAAAACAGGGCCACCCGGCCGAACACCACCGGCGCGCGCCACAGCCGATGAAGCCTCTGCGCATAATCCAACGGCCGCAGCGCCCCCAACAGGGCCAACATCACGCCCAAGGTCATCATCGAGAACGCCGGCGTCGGGGGATACTTACTCAACGCCCAGAACCTCGCCGACCAGGGGCCAGCTTCGCCGCCGGGCAGCCGATCACCGTATGCGCCGCCGAACCAGCGCAACAAAACCCCGGCCAAAAAGATGCCGATCCCCGCCGCCGTTAACCAGGCCAGACGCTTGCCGGATCGATCGGCATACCATGCGCCCCAAAACCAACCCAGGCCGAAGATTCCCACCCAGGGCAGCACCGGATACAACACCCACCACGCTGTGGCCATCTGTTCCGACGGCAGCGCCACCGTCGTCCAAACGTTGGCCAAGTATTGCCCCGCCGACGGATCGACGACGCGCTGGGGACAGTAATAGGGTGCTGCCAACAAGACGCCCAGCGACCCCACACCGATCAGCCAACGCGGCAGAAAGCGCAGCACGCTAAACAGCAGCATCGACGAGCCGATGCAACACAACACGCCGAAGAAAAACCACACTCGTCCCATGGCCAGGTGCAGCAAGACCCATTCACAAAAAAACAACACCCCCGCCCGCAGGGCCATGTCCGCCGAGATGCGCCACGGGTTGACGCCCCTCTCTTGACGCCTGCCCACCGAAAGGGCTAGCCCCAGCCCCGCCAGGAGTTGAAAGCCCGGCGCACAGATGTGCGTGACCTCGCGGGTGATTTGCTGGGCCAGGCCCGAATAGGCCACGGTCTCTATCGGGGGCAACCCAGCCTCAAACGCGGACCGCCCCTCGTTCCAGGTGACTGAGGCGTGGTCCAACGCCATAATCATCATGATGAGCCCGCGGGCAACGTCGATGGAAATCAAGCGGTCTGATTCAATGCCAAGATTTGGCACGATCGCATCGGACTTGGCCTTGCCGGATTCCATCATCGGCCCCTTACGATACGCCCATCTGCCGGACAATGGCCGGCAGAATCACGCCACTGGGGCCGCGAAGACGGAACTCAGCCAGTGGCGACAACGGAGTGTCCTGCGGATTGATCTCCACCACGGTTGCACCGTGCTGGGCCGCCAGGGAACTTAGACCCGCAGCCGGGTGGACCACGCTGGACGTCCCAGCCACCAGCATCACCTGACAAGACTCGGCTGCCGCGGCTGCCCCGTCCAACGCCTCGGGCGGCAGACTCTCTCCGAACCACACCACGCCGGGCCTCATCATGGACCCGCAGACCGGACAACGCGGAACCTCCGTCAAACCGGCGGTCGGATCGGCCCGTTGCTCGGGGCAGGGCGGCTGACCCCGGTCGGGATTCGGTCGGCTGCAGCGGTTGATCCAGATATTGCCGTGCAACTCGATGACATTCCCGCTGCCGGCCAAACGGTGCAGGCCGTCCACGTTCTGGGTGATCAGCGTAAACTCCGGCAGCAGCCCCTCCAGCTTCGCCAGGGCGACGTGCCCCGCATTGGGCTGACAGGCCTGCAGCGCTTGCCGGCGATGCAGGTAAAACCGCCAGACGCTCTGTGGGTCGCGCTCGAACGCCTCCGGCGTGGCCACCTCTTCCGGGCGCCGTCCCTCCCACAATCCTTCGGGGCCTCGGAAGGTGGCCACACCGCTCTCGGCCGAGACGCCTGCGCCGGTCATACAACAGACCCGTTGCGACCGGCCAAACCGTTGGGCCACCTGTCGAATGTTGTCGGTAAGCTCGTCGTCCATGGTCTGGTGCCGGGCTGACAGCTTGACACCCCCGGCGCTTCCGATCAAGTTTGGGTCCATGGCGCGATTCTTGCGGGGCGCAGCCCCCCTGGCAACTTTGCTATTGGCTGTGGGGGGTTGCCAAAAGTGGTTTCTGGATCAGGCTGACCGCGAGGTTTATCAGTTGATTGAGTCGCGCCAGCAGGCTGCCCTGGGCGAGACGCATTCAGCCGAACTCGACGCCGAAACCGGCCAAACACCCACCAGCCCGGACCTGTACAGTTTTGCCCCCCACCCGGTGGACGCCGACGTTCCCCCCGCATTTCGCAGCGCGACCTCCGCACAAAGCAGCCGGGACACACCGGCCCAAGCCACCGAAGGGTTGACCATGCCCGGGGCCGAGATGGGCCGACCAGAGCTGCGTTTTACCCTTTCAGATGCCCTGGCCTATGCCCTGCGACGGTCGCGCGAATACCAGACCGCCAAGGAAGACTTGTACCTCTTGGCGCTGGCCCTTTCGCTGGAACGGTTCTTGTGGACGCCGCAGTTTTCCAGCGACCTATCCTTCGAGTTTGCCGACTTCGGCCAGGTCCGCGACTTCGACCGGGCCATGACCGCCACCGCGACCCTGGCCGCCGAACAAAGACTGCCACTCGGTGGCACCATAACCGCCCAGGTCATCGATTCCTGGATGCGCGATCTGAAAGTCCACACCACCAGCGGCGAGACGGGCCAGATCATCCTGTCAGCCGATATCCCGCTGCTTCGCGGCGCGGGCCGGGTGGCCTACGAGAGCCGCTACCAGGCCGAGCGAAATCTGATCTATGCCGTCCGCACCTTCGAGCGTTTCCGGCGCACGTTCCTGGTGGAAATCGCCTCGGATTTTTTCAACTTGCAAGCCCTGTATGCCCGCGTGACCAGTGCCCAAGCCCAGGCGGCCAGCCTGGTGGCCGACTTCGACCGTGCTAAGGAATTGGCCGCCAAGGAACGCACCCTGCAGCTCGAAGCCGACCGGGCCCGCGTCGACCTGCTCAACGCCCGCAACCGCGTCGCCAGCGCCCAGGAAATCTACGGCACGGCCCTGGATAACTTCAAGATCCGTCTCAACATCCGCCCCGAAACCGCCGTCGAGCTGATCGACGAGCCCATTGAACTGTTCTACCCCGACGCCACCGAACAACAGGCCATCCAAACCGCGTTGAAGTACCGCCTCGATCTGTTCAACAGCCTTGACGCGGTTGACGATGCCCGCCGGGCCGTCAGAATCGCCCAGAACAACCTGTTGCCCGATTTCAACTTCACCGGCAGTGTGGCCATGAACACCGACCCCGGAAAACCCAGCACCGTCCACTACAACACCGAGAACACCACCTGGCGTGGACGATTCGATTTCGAAGTGCCCCTCAACCGTCAGGCTGAACGAAACGACTACCGGTCCGCCTGGATCGATCTGCGCCGGGCGGAACGGGCCTACGATCAATTTCGCGATGGGGTCCAGGCCGAAGTCCGCCGGGCCATGCGCCAGATCGTCTTGGCTCGGATCTCCATGGAAATCCAAAAAGAAAGCATCACCATCAACGAGTTTCGGCGCGCCCAAGCTCGGGCCTTGTTCGATATAGGCCAGGTGTCCTCCAATCGCGACGTCATCGAAGCCGAAAACAACCTCCGCCAAGCCAAGAACGAGATGGCCCGGGCCGAGGCTGACTTCCGCCGGACGATTCTGGAGTTTCTGCTATCGACCGGCACCCTCCGCGTGGGCGATGACGGCAAGTGGCTCAGCTTCGATAACCAACCCGCCGAAGCACCCGCCGATCAGGATGGCTAGGACCGGCATGGATGATTGGCGGTTCGCTTGGATACGATCGCGGCTTGAATCTGACAACTGACAAATGTCGGTCAACAAGCCCCGAACAGTGCTGGTGATTTGTTTCAATCAAAGTGAGACTGTTTGCCTCTTCGGGTAAGTGACGGTTTTGTCCTCCGTCCATGGTAGGAGGCGTTGCCGTAGCTTGATGTTCTCCTGCTT
>JBHHVM010000204.1:0-6414 GCA_046754265.1 Phycisphaerae bacterium | reverse complement strand
GATCCGCCGGGCCAACCCCGCTCCGTCGGCCCCGGGAACAAACTCGACCTGGAGCTTCATCTGGGCCATCTGCCCGGATTCCTCGACCAACATGCGAAACTCCGCCACCTCCTCGAACGCCCGCACGATACCCTCGACCGCAGCCGGATAGACGTTGTTGCCCCGAATAAACAGCATGTCGTCGATTCGGCCGAGGATACCACCATCGGCGCGGGCGAACCAGCGGCCACCCGCCCCCCGATCGCGACGCAGGCGGACCAGGTCCCCCGTTCGATACCGGATCAGCGGGCTGCCCGCCCGACCCAGGTTGGTCAATACCAACTCTCCGAGTTGACCGTCCGGCACCGGCTGCAAAGTGCCCGGGTCGATGACTTCAGCCACGAACTCGCTCTCGATAACGTACATGCCGTCGGATTCGCCCGGACAGGCAAAACCCCAGGGGCCGATCTCGGTCATTCCCGCGTGGTCCAGGACCTCGGCGCCCCAGGCTTTTGCGATCCGTTGGCGTGTGGCCGGGATACTGCCACCCGGTTCACCGGCCACGATCAGAACCCGAATCGACGATGCTGCCAAGTCCACACCCTCCTGCCGGGCGACCTCAGCCAACCGCAGGGCATAAGTCGGCGTGCAGCACACCACGCTGGCCTGGTTGTCCAGCAACAGGCCCAGCCGTCCCGTGGTGCCCAGGCCTCCGCCCGGCAGGCAGAGGCAACCCATCTGCGAAGCGGCATCAAACGCCGACCAAAAGCCGATGAACGGCCCGAACGAAAAAGGAAAGAACACCCGGTCGCCGTCCTCGATGCAGGCCGCCGCGAAAATGATCCTCCAACATTTGAGGAACCACGCCCAACTCTGCGGCGTGTCCAGCCAACGCAACGGGGCGCCGGTGCTGCCGGAGGTCTGGTGCAGCCGGCTATAAGACCGCAGGGGGAAGCTCAGGTTGCTGCCATAAGGCGGGTGCGCCAACTGGTCGCGCTGAATCTCATCGCGGGTGGTCAGCGGCAACTTGTCCAGTGAATCGTGAAGTGCGTCAAACGTAACGCCGCCCAACTTCTGCTGGTAGAAAGAGTTGGAGGCCAGGACCCGATCCAGCACCGCCTGCAGCTTGCAGCGCTGCAACCGGCCCAGCGCTTCGGGGTCCAGCGTCTCCTCTTCGGGAATAAAACAAGGCATCCGTCGGTCACTCCGAGTCTCGACCCGGGCTGCCGGTCCACCGGGAAATCGAGCGAAAGCAATCTGGCCATCTTAAGGCGCAGACCGGCTGGGCGGTAGCCATCGGTCGCCCGCGCCACACCCAGGCTTGACCGCTGCTGTAAGAACTTGTCGCAGGTGGGGGCGCCCGCGGCAAGCCCCGTCTCGTCTTGCCGCAGCCATGCAAAACCGCCAACATGCCACCCGTGAATAAAGTGGTCTATCTGGCAGCCGGGGCGGGAGGCATGTTCTGCGGAAGCTGTCTGCGCGACAACCGATTGGCAGTGACGCTGGCCCGACAGGGGCGCGACATCACGCTGCTGCCGTTGTATACCCCGCTGCAAACCGATGAACCCGATGCCAGCGTGGGGCAAGTCTACTACGGCGGCATCAACGTCTACTTGCAGCAACACCTCGCGTTGTTTCGGCACACGCCGCGGTTTTTGGACCGCCTGCTGGACTCGCCCCGCCTGCTACGCAGCCTGGGTCGCTTCGCCGCCCGGACCCAGCCCGAACAATTGGGCCGCCTGACCGTCTCGGTCCTTCAAGGCGATCACGGACCGCAGCGCAAGGAACTGGATCGGCTCATCGAGGGCTTGGCCCGGCACCAACCCGATCTGATCAACTTGCCCAACCTGCTTTTTTCCGGCGTGGCCGGTCCCTTGAAAAAGGCCTTGGGCGTGCCCGTCCTGTGTACGCTCAGCGGTGAGGATTTCTTTGTCGACCAACTGCCGGAACCCTTTCGGTCGCAGGCGCTGGATCTGATTGCCCGGGGCAGCGACCACATCGACGGGTTCGTGGCTGTCACCCGCTACTTCGGCGATCGAGCAGCCCGGCACTTCCACTTGCCCACCGAAAAAGTGCATCACGTGCCGATGGGCGTGCCGGTGGATTCATCAAAGCCGCCCGCCACGCCTCCGCCCGAGCCGTTCACCATCGGATACCTGGCCCGTATCTGCCCCGAAAAAGGCCTGGCGGAACTGGCCGACGCCTTCGTGCGTATTAGGAAGGAGGGCAGGGCTTGCCGATTGCGAGTGGCAGGCTACCTGTCGCCCGCCCATCAGTCGTATTGGGAACAGGTCCAAGCCGGGATCGCCGAGGCCGGCTTTGGCAAAGACGTCGATGATGTCGGGCAGGTCGATCTGGCGGGCAAGCAACGGTTCCTGCAATCGGTGCACGTCCTCAGCGTGCCGGCTGTCTATCCCGAGGCCAAGGGGCTCTACGTTCTGGAAGCCCTGGCAGCCGGGGTTCCCGTTGTCCAGCCCGCCGAGGGATCCTTCGTGGAACTGATCGAACAGACCGGCGGCGGGTTGCTGGTCCCACCCGGCGACATCCAAGCCCTGGCCGATGGATTGGGTCAGCTAATGGATGACGACGAGCTGCGCGTTAAACTGGCCTCGCAGGGCCGATCCGCGGTGGCCGAGGGTTTCAGCGAAGAAGTCATGGCCCAAAAGACCTGGGCGTTGTACAGTCGGTTCTTTCGATCGAGCTGACCCCACCATCAACGGGGCGGCCCTTCCTTCCGAGGTTGGGAAAGCGACTGGGCTATGGGCGCGTCAGATGGGCATGAAGGTTCCGGCATGCAGTCGCGGGATTTGGCGCCGTCGCTAGGCCCGGTCTTTAGACCGGGTTGACGGTTTGCAGATCGTTGCAGTCAATGCCGCTTCAGCGGCATTCTCGAAGTTGGGCTTGAGCCATCGGCGTGAAAGATGGGTAACCCGCCGTAAACGGCCGGCCTAGTAGGACAGCGTTAGGTTGGTTTCGAATCTCCGTTGGCGCAATCGAAAACGCCGCGTCCGGATTCGGCCAAACGCCGGTTCTGGGCTGCAATTGAGGTTAATAGCAATTTGCGAGCAGGTCTTCATCATGTTGCAAGCTCAATCCATTGAGAAACGCTACGAAACCCAAGGCGGCTCACTGGAAGTGCTGCGTGACGCCAGCCTGTCGCTGGAACCGGGCGAGTCAGCCGTCATCATGGGGCCCTCCGGCTCGGGCAAGAGCACCTTCCTGAACATCATCGGCACCCTGGAACGCCCCAGCGGCGGCAAACTGACCCTCGATGGCACCGACCCCTTCGCCTTGACCGAACCGGAATTGGCCGGCTTCCGCAACCGCCGGGTGGGTTTCATTTTTCAGGACCACCATCTTCTGCCGCAATGCACGGTGTTGGAGAACGTCCTGCTGCCCACCCTGGCCGAGAAAGGCGCCGTCGGTGACACCGAGCGGGCCCGCAAACTGCTCGAACGCGTCGGCCTCTCCGACCGCCTGGACCATCGACCGGCCGAGCTGTCCGGCGGCGAGCGGCAGCGGACCGCCATCGCCCGGGCCTTGATCAATCGGCCCGCCCTGGTCCTGGCCGACGAACCCACCGGTAACCTGGACCGGACCACCGCCCAAGCCGTCGCCGACCTGTTGGCTGAGCTGCCCGCCGAGGAACAGGCGGTGCTGCTGGTCGTCACCCACAGCGAGGGGCTGGCCGATCGTTTCCAACGGCGTCTGGATCTGCTGGACGGCACCTTGCGACCGCACGGGTAACCCCGATGAACCTGCTGACCTACCACCGGCGATCGGTTGCCTATCACCGGCGATCTCACCTGGCCGTCGCCCTGGGCGTAGCTGTGGGAACTGCCGCCCTGACTGGGGCACTGCTGGTGGGCGATTCGATGCGGGGCAGCCTGCGCCAAGCCGCCCTGTCCCGCCTGGGGCGCGTGACCCACGCCTTGATCGCCCCGCGATTTTTTTCCCAGCAAGTCGCCGCCCGATTCAACGCCGGCCGTAGCGACGAATCGAACCTCATCGTCCCAGCCATTATCGTTCAAGGGTCGGTGACACACACCGACACCCAAGCTCGGGCCAACCGCGTTCAGGTGTTGGGCGTCAACGACCGATTCTGGCCCCTGTCACAACAAAGCGACGCTGCCGCGCCGACGTTACAAGGCCGGTCGGTAGTGTTGAACCGGCGCCTGGCCGACGAGTTGGACGCCCAGGTGGGCGCTGCCGTCCTGCTGCGCATCGGCCAGGCCGGCGACGTCGCCACCGAGACGCTGCTGGGCCGGCGCGACCAGGCCACCGTGACCCTGCGATTGACCGTCGCGGCGGTCATCCCGTCGGACCGGCTGGGCGGCTTTTCTCTCAGCCCGCAGCAACAGCAACCCGCCAACGCCTTCGTGCCCCTCTCGACCCTTCAGCGAGCCCTTGGCGTTCCGGGCCGAGTCAACGCCCTGCTGGCGTCCGGGCCGGGTTCAATCGCAGACTTCAACGACCAACTGGCCAGGGCGGTCGAACCGCCGGACTTGGGGCTACGCCTGCATCGAGACGACCAACATGGCTACCTGGCCCTGGAAAGCGAAGCCTTTCTGCTGGAACCACCGGTTGAATCGGCGGGCTTGGCCGCAGCCCGGGCGGTGGGCGCCTCGACCTTCCCCATCCTCACCTACCTGGCCAATTCCATCGACGTCGTGCGCCCAGAAGCGTCCAAGGGCATCCCATATTCAACCGTCAGCGCCGTGGAACCAGCCGTCCTGACCGGCGCGATCACCGAAACGGGTCAACCGCCCGCGTTGGGGCCCGGCCAAATCGTTCTGAATCGCTGGGCTGCCGACGACCTCAACGCCCACCCCGGCGACCGCATCCGCCTGACATACTACTTGACCGACTCGATGGGCGAGCTGCGCACCGAGGCCCACGAATTCGAGATGACCGGCGTCGTGGCGTTGGAGGGCCCAGCCGAGGATCCCGGCTTTACCCCCACCTATCCGGGCATCACCGACACCGAATCGCTGTCGGACTGGGACCCGCCCTTCCCCGTCGACCTGAAAAAGGTGCGCGACAAGGACGACGCCTACTGGAAGCGTTACCGGGCCACCCCCAAAGCGTTCGTCGCCCTTCAAGACGGCGTGCGTCTTTGGGCGAATCCGCCCGAGCGGTTTGGCCGACTGACCAGCCTGCGCCTGACGCCACCGGCCGGGACAAACTTGGCCTCACTTGAACGGTCTTACGGCGCACAATTGCAGCAGGCCCTGCCGTTGGCAGCCTTGGGCCTGCAATGGGACGCCGTTCGGGCCCGGGCCCTGGCTGCCGGCAAAGGGTCCACCGACTTCGGCGGGCTGTTCATCGGATTCAGCTTCTTCCTCATTCTTTCGGCTGCCATGTTGGTGGCACTGCTCTTTCGCCTGGCTGCCGAGCGCCGGGCCGGCGAAGTAGGCCTGCTGTTGGCCTCCGGTTTCGCGCCCGCCAAGGTTAGCAGGTTGTTGGTCTGGGAGGGCGGCACCGTCGCCGCCATCGGCGCCGCCGCCGGTCTGGCCGCAGCCTTGGGCTATGCCTGGTTGATGCTGGCCGGGCTGCGAAGTTTCTGGTCGGCTGCGGTCAACGCCCCCTTCCTCCATCTCCACGTCGGGGCCGTGAGCCTGGTCATCGGCTATGTCTCCAGCGTGGCCCTGGCCGCCGGCTCGGTGGCTTGGTCTTTGCGGGGGTTGACCCGAATGGCCCCGCGGGCCCTGTTGGCCGGAACAGTGTCTTCCGGTGGCACCCTGGGCCGAACCGAACCCACGCGGGCTTCGATCATCGTGGCCGGTGCAGCGTTTGTCACGGCTGGGGCGCTGGTGGCCGCGTCGCTGGCGGGCGACTTCGTCCCCCAGACGGTGGCCTTTTTCGGCGGAGGCGCCGCCGCGATGGTCGGTTGCCTGGCCATTTTCCGCCGGCTGTTGATGCGCCCGCCCCGCTCCGCGATTGGCCAGGCGGGCATTGGGGCCTGGGTCCGCCTGGGGTTCCGCAACGCCCCGCGGAATCGAGGTCGCAGCATGCTCACCGTCGGGCTAATCGCGTCGGCCTCCTTCGTCATCGTGGCCTTGCAGGCTTTTCGCTTGGACGCCGGAGACGATATCGCCGACAAACACTCCGGCTCCGGCGGGTTCGCCCTGATGGCTGAATCGGCCGCCCCACTGTTCTACGACCTGAACAGCCCGGCCGGTCGGGAATCGCTCGACGTTGACCCCACCGCCGAAGCGACACTGGCTGGCATGAACGTCCTGCCCTTCCGACTTCGCCCCGGCGACGAGACCAGTTGCCTGAACCTCTACACGCCGGATCGCCCTCGGATCATCGGCGCCCCCCAGGCCATGATCGACCGTGGGGGCTTTTCCTTTGCCGGCACCCTTGACGAGACGCCAACCGAACGCGACAACCCCTGGACCTTGCTGAACCGCCGCTTCGACGACGGAGCCG
>JBHHVM010000203.1:0-6463 GCA_046754265.1 Phycisphaerae bacterium | reverse complement strand
CCCGTTGGCGGCGAAGTTGCGTTTGCCCCACTCGAGGGCTTTGACGGAGATGTCCACGCTGACCGTGGCGCGGGCGCCGTGGGCGGCGGCGGCGATGGAGAATCCGCAGGTGTAGGCGAAGACGTTGAGCACGCGCTGGCCCCGGGCGAGCTCCGCCAGCTTGCGGCGATTGTCGCGCTGGTCCAGGAACAGGCCTACCGAATGGCCGTCGTAGGGGCGGACCAGGAACGTCAGGCCGTGTTCGCGGATGGGAATCTCGTCGGGGACGCGGTCGCCGGCGAATGGGACCGGATCACGCAATTCGTGCTGGGCGTCGGCGGGATCGCCGGCCGAGCCGCGCGATTTGGTGAATCGCTTGTGGTAGACGGCGGTCGAGCCGAGCGTGCGCCGATACCAGTTGGCTACGCGGCGAAGGGTGTCCAGGTCGCCCTGGAACTTGCCCTGGTGGGTTTGCAGGATGACCACAGGCCCGAGCTTCTCGGCGACCAGGCCCGGGAGGCCTTCGACCTGGCCGGTGATCAGCCGGAAGGCGTCGGTGCGTTCGTCCACCAGGCAGGGTATGCGGGCGGCCAGGGCGACCTCGAGGGTGTCCTCCAGGCGGTCCGAGCGGGTCAGGGCGGCGTTGAAGGCCGGGGGTAGCGGGGCGTGGACGGTGACCGGCTGGCGGGTGCGGGGGTGGCGGAATTGGATTTTGCCGCGGTGGAGGAACAGGCGGCCTCGCGGGCGGGTCGAGGGGCGGTCGGGCCGGCGGCGAGGCTCGCCCAGCAGGCTGAGCTTGGAGGCTTGCAGGGCGGCGCGTAGGGCGGAGGAGCGGGCCGGGCCGTAGGTGAAGCCGATCAGGTGGTGGTGGCCGCGGCGGCGGATGACCTGAGGGGCGATGGCGGGGGACTTCCCATGGCGTTGTGGCACCGGTTTCCAACCGGTGGAACCGGCTGCCCGAGCGGTTTCAGGCTTCCCGGCGATGACCGCCGTGTAGTCGCAGCACGCCCGGGCCTTTTCCAGGGCCTTGGCGAGGGTCTGGGCGGCCTCGGGCGACTTGGCCAGCGGCACCACCCCCGACAAATGGGCATCCAAGGGGGCGACCACGAGCAGCGGTTGGCCGGAAAACAGAGCTCCCAGCTCGGACCCGCCCCCACGCCGCGCCGGGGCAGAGCCGGCCGACTTGGGAAGAAAAAAGCCGGCCGGCTTGGCGACGAATAGATAATCGGCGTCCTCAAAGACCACCGGGATCAGTTTGGCAGCGATGGCTTGCCCGTTCATGCTGTGATCTACCTATTCCACGCCCATCAGGCGGGCGAGGGGGGATCATAGGGCCCCTGCCGGGGATGGACAATCGGTGGCCCGATACTGATCTGGAGGCCGACCCTGCGTGGAAGGGACCCCCGCCCCGTCCCGGCGCGCCGGGGCCAAAGCCGCAGGCCGTACCAGCCGATAACAGGGGGCCCGGCCGCCGATTTGTCGCCAAATGCAAACAGGGGCGACTGTCGGGCCTCGAGAGAATACTATACTAAGGGGGTCGGCCTGTGGCCGAGAGCGTATCGGCGCAGATGGGGTCATCGCGACTGAGGCTGAGACGATGGATTGGCATTCGTTTCGAGAACTGTTCCCGGTAACGCGGAACTACAATTTCCTGGACCATGCAGCCGTCGCGCCGCTGTGCCGACCCGCTGTCACCGCCGCCCGGGAATACCTTCAACAAGCCATGGACAGTGGATACCTGGGAGGCCGGTATTACAAACACGCTGACGGGGTCCGGCAGCTTGCCGCCCAACTGATCAACGCCAACGCCGACGAAGTGACCTTCGTGAAGAACACTAGCGAAGGATTGAACCTGGTGGCCAACGGATTGAGCTGGAACAGCGGCGACAACGTGGTCACCACCAACGTCGAGTTCCCGGCCAACATGTACCCGTGGCTGGCACTGAAATCCCGTGGCGTGCAAGTCATCACCGTATTGGAAGAAGACGGCCGAATCGAAATGGACCGCCTGATCGAGTCGATCAACCCTCGCACCAGGCTGGTGACCATTTCTTCCGTACAGTTTGCCAGCGGGTATCGCACCGATTTGGCCACGCTGGGCCAGTATTGCCAGTCCAAGGGCGTGCTGCTGTGCGTGGACGCCATTCAATCAGTGGGGGCTATGCCCATCGATGTCCAAGCCATGCACATCGATTTTCTGTCGGCCGATGGGCACAAATGGATGTGCGGGCCCGAGGGGGCGGGCATCTTCTATTGCAGCAAAGAGTTGCAAGGCCACCTTCGGCCCAGTTGCGTGGGGTGGCACTCGGTCAAGAATTTTCTGGATTTCACGCACTACGCCCTGGATTTTCGGGACGACATCAAGCGGTTCGACAGTGGCGCCTACAACCTGCCGGGTATCTATGCCCTGGGTGGGGCCATCAAGATGCTGCTGGACATCGGCATCGAGCATATCACCGCCCGAATCATCTGCCTGACGAATCGATTGGCGGAAGGCGTCCGAGACAAGGGCTATCGTGTCATCAGCTCGCGCAAGCCCGCCGAGGCCAGTGGAATCCTGGCCTTTGCCTCCGACGTCCACAACCATGCCCAGATCGCCGCCCACCTGCGGGCCGAGCACCGCATCGTCGTCGCCGAGCGGAACGGCCGGCTGCGGGCCAGCCCACACTTCTACAACAGCGAAAAAGAAATCGATCGGCTCATCGAAGTGCTGCCCAAGCATTGAGGCCGCCGCGCCAGCCCATCCCCCACCAATCGCCCCAAGCCAAGAACAGAACACACCCCAGCCCAGGTCGGATTTACCTGAATCGCCTCCCCTGAACGTCCGATATTTCCCTCGATACGATCGGTCGCATTGCGCACCCTCCCTTGGGGGACATAGAGAACCGCCGATATGAACCAGCCCACTGCCGTCACCGAGTCTGTGGATGTTGCGTCCAAGCGAATTGCCCAAAGGGCCGTTCGATCGGCGGCGGGTCTTCTGGACAACTGCGGCCTGATGAAGCTGAGTTTTCTGCGGAGGCGAAGCCTGCGCATTCTCTGCTACCACGGCGTCTGCCCGGATGAAGCCGTCGGCCAGCCCTGGGTACCAACCTATTTCGTCACCGCATCGCAGTTCGCCCGGCAAATGCACATCGCCCAACGGTTCGGCCCGGTGGTCCATTTGCCGGACGTGTTGGCAAGTCGATGCGGTGCTCGGGGCACGCGTGAACCGGCCTTGGCCGTCACCTTCGACGACGTGGCGGCCTGCACCTTTCGCTATGCCAGGCCGGTGTTAAACCGGTTGGGCATCCGGGCCTCGTTTTTTGTGTCCAGCGGACCGGTTTCGACCGGGTGCCTCTTCAATGCCGACCTGCTGAACCTGCTGACAAGCCAGCCCGAGTTGGCCGGCCAAGACGTCCGCGCCCCGTTGACCGATCTGATCCGACACCCTGCCCGGCACAAGGCCATGACCGCGAATCAGTTGGCGGGACTTTTCAACGACTTGGAACCCCGCGTGCGTAAGACCCTCGATCCAACCGTCTACCAGAACCTGCGTCCCGTGAATTGGGAGGAGGTGCGCCAATTGGCCTCCGACGGGCACGAAATCGGCGGGCATACGGTCGACCACGTCGTTCTGGGCGCCCAGACCGACGCGGTCCGCGCCGCCCAAATCCGCGAGGGCATCTTGGCCATCAAAGACCGGCTGAACTGCGAGGTGATCGGTTTCGCCTATCCCAACGGCGGGCCGGGCGACTTCGGCCCGCAGGACCAGGCCGTCTTGCGAGAAATGGGCATCGCCTACGCCCTGACCACCCGGACCGGTTTTGCGGCGGAATGCCACCGATACGAAGTGCCACGGGCAGGCATCGGGATGGGGCATAGCCCGGAAAAATTCGCACTGGAATTGTCCGGCCTGTTGGACCGGCGTCGGGAAAGGCAACAGGGATGGCGCTAAGGGTCACCCAACACGCCTCGCTGGACGATCCAGCCCTATCGGCTGACTGGGAGCGGCTAAGCGACCGAAGCCCCCAGGCAAGCCTGTTTACGACGCATGCATGGTGCGTCTGCTGGGCCCAGACGTTGGGACGGCACGTCGAAGTGGCGGTGTTGACCGTTCGAGACGATCGGAACGAAACCATCGGACTGTTGCCGGCCTGTATCGAACGCGTCGGCGGAGTCCGCTGGCTTAAACAACTGGGACGCGAACGGGCCTGTGGAGATCATCTGGAGCCGTTGTGCGCTCCGAACCGTCACAACCAATGCCTGCAGGCCCTGATAGGCTATTTGGAGCACTGGAAGGATTTTCATGGGCTGGTATTGGGGGAGTTGGCCCCGGACTCGCCGACGCTCCGGGGCGTCATGGAATGGGCAACCCAGGTGTCGTGCCCGTTCTTTCAACGCGAGCAGCGCGTCGCCCCCTACGTCGATTTGCCGGAGACCTTCGATCGATACCTGGCCATGCGCTCGGCCAACATGCGTTACCACGTGCGGCGGAGGCGGCGCAACTTGGCCAAGATGGCCGACGTCTCGATTCAACTACACCGAGGCGTCGCGTCGGTGGATGACGCATTGACCCAGTTGTTTCGGTTGCACCAACGGCGCTGGCGGCACGACGGTCAAAACGGCGTGTTGACCGACCCAGCCAAGCAGGCGTTTCTGCGCCGTTTTTGTCGGATGGCAAGCCGGCGCGACTGGGTGCGGATCTATCAACTTCAAGAGTCCGGGCACACGCACTGCGTTCTGCTGGCTTTTCACTGGAACGGGACCGCCAGTTTTTATCAGATGGGCTGGGACCCCCACAGCCCGGTCCCCAGCCCCGGAGTGGTGGTGATGGCTGAGAGTATCGAACAGGCCGTTCGGGAGCGCATGACGCGGTATGACTTTCTGCGGGGCGATGAAGCCTACAAGCGCAGATGGGCCTCGCAAAGCGCCCGGCTAACCACGTTGGTGGTGGGCTGCCGATGGCAGGCCCGGGCGGCCATGGCGGCCGAACGTCTGAAGGATCGGTTCAAGGCGACGATTCTGCGATCGCTGGGTGACGCCCAGTGGCAGCGCATGAAGCGCTTGGCTGGAGGCCTGTCCCGATGACGGCAAGTGTGTTGGAGCAACCAAACGTGGCGACCGCGGACCGCGTCGAGGTGTTCCGTGACCGTTTCAGGCGGGCGGTCGAAGCCCAGGCCCCGTCGGCGGCGGCCCGCAGGTGGCGATTGAGCGTCTTTGAGCGAGGATTGAACCTGGCCGACGAGATCGAGGCCCGCGCCGGCAGCCTGGAGGGCAAGCGCCTGCTGGACGTCGGTTCAGCCCACGGCGGCGACGTGGCGGCCCTGTGCGCCCGCGGGGCCATCTGCACCGCCACCGACAAATTCGACTACGCGTACGCCGCCCTGCACTCGTATCTTCAAGCCGGGGACCGTCTGGACCATCGCCTGTTCGATTGCACGCAGCTTTGGCCGTTCCAAGACCACAGCTTCGACGTGGTGGTCTGTATGGCTGTCATCGAGCACATCGACGACCTGGACGCCTTTTTCGCGGAGTTGCTCCGGGTGCTGAAACCGGACGGGTTGGCGGTGGTCAGCACCGGAGCAGCCTTCAAGAGCATTGGCCGGGATCCATTGTTCGGCCTGCCGTTGACCAGCCTGTTGCCCATGCCCTGGCGGGTCTTCGTCGCTCAGAGAATCTTCCGGCGTCATTACGAGTTCGATCTTTCCAGGCACACCTTCTATTCGGCGGCAAAGCTGACCCGGTGTGTGACCCGACAGCACCGACAAGCCAGCCCGGCCAAGTACGCAGCCAGCCCGATCATGGCCCGCGTCGCACGCTGGCCGCTGGCGGGCCTATGGCAACGCTTGCTGCGACACTTCGCGTATGACTTCGTTGTGATCCGGTAGGACCGGTTTGCTCGGTCAACTCGTCTGCCGAAAAAAAGAACGGTCGGCGAGACGCCGGCCGTTCTTTGTCGTACCCAGATCCACAAATCCTGTGGCTACAACTTCTTGAGCACCTCCTCGGTTTGGTCGAGCAGGTCCTCAAAGAGTTTCATGCAGTCGGCATAGGGTTGGGGACTGCTCATATCGACGCCGGCCATTTTCAGGAGGTCGATGGAGTACTTACTCGATCCCGCCTTCAGGAAGGAGAGGTAGTTGTCGACGGCGCCGGGCTCGTTGGCCATGATGCGGCGGGCGATGTTGCTGGCGGCGCAATAGCTGGTGGCGTACTTGTACACGTAGAAGTTGTAATAGAAGTGCGGAATCCGGATCCAGTAGCTATCCACCAGATCGTCGTGCGTGTAAGCGGGGCCGTAGTATTTCTTCATGATTTGGCCATAGGTCTTACTCATGCTGTCGGCCGTCAAGGGTTGACCCGCCTCGGCCATCTGGTGAATCTTGTGCTCGAACTCGCTGAACATCGTCTGGCGGAAGACGGTCCCGCGGATGCCCTCCAGAAACTCAACCAACAGGTACAGCTTCATCTTGGGGTCGGAGATTTGGCCCAGCACGTGGTT
>JBHHVM010000202.1:0-6482 GCA_046754265.1 Phycisphaerae bacterium | reverse complement strand
GGCGTCGGGAGTTGCGGCGCCCGCGGTTCGGGTAGCGCCACCGGTTCTGTCTGCTCGAAAGGGTTGGGACCGTCATAGATGGCCACCGGAATCACCGCCGGGGGGCTCAAATCGGCCGCGGGGGCCCACACGAACGCAGCCAGAAACACCAGAGCGTGGAGCAACACCGCCACCAGAATCCAGGGGGTCACATCCACCAGGGATCGGCTTGATCGGGTTGATCGACGGCGCGGGTCCACCTCGTCATTTTAGCACCCCCAGCCCCCCGCAGTCTGTCGGCCTTGAATCGTCCCGGCGCAACCGCTAGCGTGCAGCCAAGTTATCCAACCCAGGAGATGCGCCTCCCATCATGCCCCTTGACCCCCAACTAGAGACAAAGTGCATCCATACCCTTCGGGCCCTGGCCATGGATGCCGTGCAGCAGGCCGATTCGGGCCATCCCGGGGCCCCCATGGCCATGGCCCCGGTGGCCTACGCCCTGTTCGATGGCGTCCTTCGGCACGACCCCACCGACCCCGCCTGGCCCAACCGCGACCGCTTCGTGCTGTCCATGGGCCATGCCTCGATGCTGCTCTATTCGATTCTGCACCTGACCGGCTATGACCTCACCCTGGACGACCTCAAGCGCTTCCGCCAATTGCACGCCAAATGTGCCGGCCATCCAGAGTTCGGCCTGGTGCCGGGTGTGGAAACCACCACCGGGCCGCTCGGGCAGGGGGCGGGCAACAGCGTGGGCATGGCCATCGCCGGTCAATGGCTGGCCCGGCAGTTCAACCGCCCCGACTTCCCCCTGTTCGATTACCGCGTCGTAGCCCTGTGCAGCGACGGCGACATGATGGAGGGGCTGACCTCCGAAGCGGCCTCGTTGGCCGGTCACCTGCGCTTGAACAACCTGGTGTGGATCTACGACGACAACCGCATCACCATCGACGGGCCCACGTCACTGGCCTTCTCCGAAGACGTGGGTCGGCGTTTCGAGGCCTACGGCTGGCACGTTCAACACGTCGGCGACGTCAACGATCTAACCGCCTTGCGGGCGGCCCTGAATCAAGCGATGGACGTGGACGACCGACCCGCCCTGATCGTGGCCCGGTCGCACATCGGCTACGGCAGCCCCAACAAACAAGACACCTCAGCCGCCCACGGCGCCCCGCTGGGCCACGACGAGATTCGGGCGGCCAAACAGGCCTACGGCCTGAACCCCGATCGCACGTTCGACGTCCCTGCCGACGTGACCGACCACCTGGCTAGTCAATGCGCCCAGCGCGGAGGCCGACTGCGCGCCGCCTGGCAAGACCTGTTCGAAGCCTACGCCAAGGCGCACCCCGACCTGGCCCGACAGATTCAGTGGATGCGAACGCGGGACCTGCCGCCGGAATGGGATGCCGATCTGCCCGTCTTCAAACCCGACGCCAAAGGCCTGGCCACACGCCAGTCATCCGGCCAAGCATTGACTCGTCTGGCCCGTACCATCCCCTGGCTGTTCGGCGGTTCAGCCGACCTGGCAGCCTCGAACAAAACCCTGGTGGGGGACAAGAGCGCCTTCGCCGCGGAAAACCGCGCCGGCCGGAACCTGAACTTCGGCATTCGCGAACATGCCATGGGCGCCATCGCCAACGGAATGTCATTGTGTGGCATGAGACCCTACACCGCCACCTTCCTGGTATTCAGCGATTACATGAGGCCCGCCATGCGGCTGGCGGCGCTGATGGGGCAGCCGGTCATCTACGTGTTTACCCACGACAGCATCGGCGTCGGCGAGGACGGCCCCACGCATCAACCCATCGAGCAACTGGCCGCCCTGCGGGCGATTCCGGGCCTGGACGTGGTTCGACCAGCCGACGCCAAAGAGACCGCGGCCGCCTGGCGCTACGCCCTGCAAACCACCGACCATCCCGTGGCCCTGGTCCTGACCCGGCAAGCCCTTCCCACGCTTCCCGGCTCCGAGCCGACCCCAGCCGACGGATTGATGCGCGGGGCCTATGTGCTGGCTGAACCCAAGGGGCGCCCGGATGTAATCCTGATCGGCACCGGCAGCGAGGTGCATCTGTGTCTGGGGGCGGGCGACGTGTTGACCGGGCAAGGGCTGGCCGTTCGGGTGGTGTCCATGCCCTGCCAAGAGCAGTTCGACCGCCAGGGCCGGGCCTACCGCCAGCGCGTGCTGGACCCAGCCGTGACCCGTCGCCTGGCCATCGAAGCCGGTGTTTCCCAGGGCTGGTCCCGATACGTCGGCGACGCCGGGACTGTGTTGGGCATCGAGACCTTCGGCACCAGCGCCCCCGCCGAAGAAGCCATGATAGAATACGGCATGACGGTTGACGCCATCGTCCAGGCGGTCAAGCGGCTTGGCTGATGTGGCACCCGGGACGCATCGCGTCCCGCCAACCGGTGAAGTATAACGGAGCGGCACCGATGCACCAACGGATCAAACAACTGACCGAACTGGGCCAATCGCTGTGGTACGACAACATCCGCCGGGGCATGATCGATTCGGGTGAGCTGGCCCGCCTGCGCGACGACGGGGTCATGGGCGTGACCTCCAACCCCACCATCCTGCAAAAAGCCATCACCCAAAGCGACGACTACAACGCCGCCTTGGAAACGTTGATCGCTGCCGGGAAGGACCATAACCAAGTCTACGAAGAATTGGTCACCCAGGACATTCGAGCTGCAGCCGATGTTTTCAAGTCCGTATACGAGCAAACCGACCGCCGCGACGGCTACATCAGCCTGGAAGTCAACCCGGGTTTGGCCAACGACACCGCGGGCACCGTCGCCGAGGCCAAGCGGCTGTTCGAGCGAGTGGGTCGGCCCAACGTGATGATCAAAATCCCCGGGACCGAACCGGGCCTCCCGGCTGTGCGACAAACCATCGCCGCGGGCATCAACGTCAACGTCACCCTGATCTTCTCACGAGACGTCTATCGTCGAGTGGCTGACGCCTATATCGGCGGCCTGGAAGACCTGCGCGCCGCCGGTGGCGACCTGAGCGGCCTGGCTTCGGTGGCGTCATTCTTCGTCAGCCGGGTGGACACCAAGATAGATCCATTGTTGCAACGCCGCATCGACGACGGCCAATCCAAGTGGCAGCACCTGCTGGGCACAGCCGCCAACGCCAACGCCAAACTGGCCTACCAGGATTTCCTGGAAATCTTCGGCGGAAAGCGCTTCGCGGCGTTGGCTGACGCCGGCGCCCGGGTGCAAAGACCCCTTTGGGCCTCGACCAGTACCAAGAACCCAGCCTACCCCGACACCCACTACGTGGACCCCCTCATCGGTCCCGATACGGTCAACACGGTGCCCCCCGCGACGTTGGAAGCCTTCAAAGACCACGGCCAACCCGCCGCCACGCTCGAGCAGGGCGTGGATCAAGCCCGCCGGGTTCTCGGCACGTTGTCCGAGGCCGGCATCGACCTGGCCCAGGTCACCGATGAACTGCGCCAAGAGGGCGTGGATGCGTTCGCCCGGTCCTTTGACGCCCTCATCTCCGACCTCCGCACGCGCCTGGCCGTCGCTTGACCGCCCGTAGGCGGGCCCGACGGCGCTGTGCGTCGCCCCAAGCGCCTGTCCTGTCCACAGTTGCGCACAATCGCCCCATCGACCGATAAAGTAGCACTGTCACGCACACGCCCGCCGGGAAAGCCCGGAGCATCCCCACAATTGAGGTTTGGCCTCCCAAACGCTATCATGGGGGGGCAGCAACAGGTCGTGCCGGTTCGTCACCCCCCTCGTCGAGACCGTAGCGACCCCAGGAGAAAGACCATGGGAAAGATGCTTACGCGTGTGCTATCAATCGGTGTGGTTTGCGGATGGTCAGCCGCCGCCTCGGCGGGACCGGGTCACCAGGAAATCGACGACGCCGGCGGCAAGCGCAGCACCGCCCAGACCACCGTGGGCAACGGCGAAATGGGGACCATCGGCGGCAACTTGACCGGGCCTCGCGGACTGCCCGCCGATCTGGAGGACATGTACCTGTTCCGCATCGTTGATCCAGAGATCTTCACCGCCCGTACCGACGTCAATTTTGGTCCCTCCGGATTGACAAACTTTGACACACAGCTCTACTTGTTTTCATTGGGCCCCGCTGCGGTTGACGCTTTCGGTCTCCTGGGCAACGATCAGGCCCCGGGGGCGGTCCAGGGCCCCAGCTTCATCGGCAACCTGGCCGACGACGGGACCGCAGCCCGGATCCCCGGACCGGGGTTCTACCTGCTAGCCATCAGTGGGGCCGGGCGGGTTCCCGTATCCGCAGGCGGTTGACGCTTTCGGTCTCCTGGGCAACGATCAGGCTCCCGGAGCGGTCCAGGGCCCCAGCTTCATCGGCAACCTGGCCGACGACGGGACCGCAGCCCGGATCCCCGGACCGGGGTTCTACCTGCTAGCCATCAGTGGGGCCGGACGGGTCCCCGTATCCGCAGGCGGTCTGATTTTTGAGCAACTCAACCTCACCGAAGTGTCAGGCCCCGACGGTCCCGGCGGCACGCAGCCACACCTCGATTGGACCGGCGCCGGTCCCATCGGCCGATACACGATCTTCCTGACCGGAGCCGGGTTTGCCGAGGCACCGGTCCCCACCGTCAGCCAGTGGGGCTTGATCGCCATGGGGGCTCTGCTGCTGGTCGCGGGCGGTGTGCTGATGCGTCGCCGCCGCTCAATGCTCGTGCCTATCAAGATCCGCGTGCGGCGGTAGTTCGAGGGTCGTCAGCGACCTCGCAACTCGACCGGCTCACGGCTGCCCGGGTTCGGCTTGGTCATCATCTGATTCTGCTTCTTCCAGCAATTCCCGGTACCGGGCAGCCTCATCAAGCTTGCCCCAGGCGTCGTAAAGCTCGATGACCCTGTTCAGGGCCTGGACGGAGCGCCACTGCTTGGCCCCTAGTGACACACTCAGTCGCTCATAGCTTGGGACGAGCATGTCCTGGGCCTCGGCCCACTGGCCTTGCCGGGCCAGGCAATCCCCCAACAGGCTTTGGGCATCCGCCACGCGCCAATGGTCGTCGCCCAATCCCTGGCGATAGACTTTCAGGGCCTGCTCAGCCGATTCGGTGGCTGCGTGAACGTCGCCGCGGGCCAGTTCGATCAGCCCCAACAGGTGCCGTGAGATAGCAGTGGCCCGGTGCGAACTGCCCAGCTTCGACCGGCGAATGTCCAGCGCCTGGCGACAGTAACGCTCAGCCGGCCCCAGGTCGTCCTGCAGGTACTTGACCAGGGCCAAGGCGTGCAGCGTCCGGGCCACCGAATCGTGCTCATCGCCCAGACGTTCCTTTTTCTTGGCCAGGACGTTGAACAGCAAGATCCGGGCCTGGGCCAGGTCACCCGCTTCGGTCAGGCAACGGGCCAGGTTGTGCTTGGTCCGGATGATCAAAATGTCATCGTCATCGCGGAACTTGCGCATCATGCTCAACGAACGCTGAAACTGTTGGGCCGCTTCGGCGTATTGCCCCCGTCGATAAAGGGACGCCCCCCGGTTGTTGATCATGCTGGCGATGTCTTCACTCTCCTGGCCGTCTTCCAACAAGGCCAGCCGCATCTGCAACGATTCATCGAAAAACGCATCGAAGGTCTCGTAATCGCCCACCTTGTCGTAGCACGCCGCCAAGTCGTTCAACGTGGATGCCACCGCCTCGTTGGGTTCCTCGAAGAGTTGGCGGCGCATTTCCAACGCTTGCTGGTAATAGTCCTTGGCTTGCTCGTACAAGCCCTGGAACCAATACAGCGAACCCAAATCGTGCAGGCCTTGAGCGATCCGGGCGTCGGGTTCCTCGTAGATATCCTGCCGGATGGCCAGAGATTTTTCCAAATGCGGCGCCGCCTCGGCGTAATCGCTCCAACCCTTGTAGACCTTTCCAATCTTCTCGTAGATCAACGCTTCGACTTCCGGATCAGCCAGTGGGTCATCTTTGAGTTGCTCGATGAAGGCTTGCAGCTTGTCGTGATCCCCGGCATGACCCGGTTCGAGCAACTCCATCAGGTTGACCATGTCGGTCAGCACGGTCCGGCTATGGCTGGCTCTCTGCTCGGCGGCGCTGGCCTGCCGGAACAACACCGAAAAAGTGATGCCGCTAATCACCGAAAGCAGGACGAAGATGCCCGCAAACGCCACCGGGGCCTTGTGACGCTTCATCGTCTTGCGCAGCACGTACCACCCGCTGTCGCGCTTGGCCTCGATGGGCTCGCCCGCCAGGTATCGCCGTGTGTCGCGGGCCAGTTCTCCAGCCGTCTGATAGCGGCGCTCCCGGTCTTTCGAGAGGCACTTGAGAATGATGGTCTCGATCTCGTCGTTGATCTGCCGGCAAATCGTCCGGGGCCTGGTCGGCTCGGCGTTGCAGATGTTTTGCAGCACCTCCTGCATGTTGCCCACCACCTGGTACGGAAAGCGCCGGGTCAGCAGTTGATACAGAATCACGCCCAACGAATAGGTGTCGGTGCGCACGTCGATGTCGCGGGTCAGCCCGCGGGCCTGTTCGGGGCTGGCCCAGGGC
>JBHHVM010000201.1:0-6483 GCA_046754265.1 Phycisphaerae bacterium | reverse complement strand
TCCAAGGCGCTGTCGGCCGAAGACGACGTAACATTCGCCGCCCAGTCGAGGCCCAAAGATCGGCGAATCCCCGATTGCAAAGGGTGCCCCGGCCACAAAGTCATCCAACCCGTCGCCGTTGACGTCTCCGGCGCCAGCCACGCTGTACCCGGTCGAGTCGGTGCTAAAATCGCCATGCAAAGCAAAACCGTCGGTGCCGTTCAGCAGGCCCAACTCCAACGGCCCCGCCTTGCCGACGGAGGCCCCGCCGAACACGACGTAGGTGGCCCCGGCGGCAAATCCGGGGCCGGGTCGGTTGGGATTTACGGCTGCATACGCCCCGATCAGAAAATCATCGAACCGGTCACCGTTGACATCTCCGGCGGCCGACACGCTGTATCCGGCGTGGTCGCCGGCGTCCAATCCCGGCAATTGGAATCCCTGCCGGCCAAACAACAGGCCGGCCTGGATGATGCCGTCGTCAACCGCCGTCGGGCTGCCGAACACGACGTAGCCCGTGCCAGGCAAGTCGCTCACGCTGATGTTCGCACCATGGGCACCCACAACAACATCGTCCAGTCCATCTGCGTTGACGTCACCTGCACCGGCCACGGAGCGCCCCAACTCGTGATCGGTGCCGACACCTTGAATGACGTAACCTTCAGCTGGCTGCAACTCAGCCAGGTTCACCAAACCATTGACACCCACCAGCGGGCCGCCGAACACAACATAGGCGTCGCCCCGGTGGAGTTTAGTGAAGCTGCCGATGAACGGCGCCCCGACCATCACATCGGCATATCCATCATTATTGACGTCACCGGCTGCCCCAACGCTGGTGCCCGCGCCGCCGGTGCCCGGCAGGCCCGCGATGACGAATCCATTGCTGCCCTCCAGGGTCGCCAGGCTCAACACTGCCCGAAACGTCGCCATACATTCGTCGGGAAACCCGTCGGCGTCGCAGTCGGTGCTGCTGCCGTCGGCCAAGTCGCACTCATCGGGTCGCCCGTTGGTGTTGCAGTCGCCGCTCAATCCGCCGGCCAGGTCGCACGTATCCGGAACCGCATTGCTGTTGCAGTCGTTGGCAGCGCCAGTGGCCAGATCGCATAAATCGGACGTGCCGTTGCTGTTGCAATCTTGATCGAAACCGACCTCGCAGGCATCGGGGATGCCGTTGGTGTTACAGTCCGTGGCCCCGTTGATTTCGCATGGGTCCGGGATCAAGTTGGCGTTGCAGTCCGGCAATAGGCCGTCGCGTATCTCGCAGGGATCGAACAGGCCGTTGGTGTTGCAATCGACCAAGGGTTCGCAGTCGTCGGGCACACCGTTGGCTTGGCAATCATCGCTGGTGCCGGCGAAGAGGTCGCACAAATCGGCCACACCGTTCGTGTTGCAATCCTGCGTGCCCCCGGTTTCACATTCGTCGGGCCGTCCGTTGGCGTTACAGTCGGGACTGTCGCCACTGGCGATATCCAGCGCGTCATCGACGCCGTTGGCGTTGCAGTCCACGGCGTTGGCCATGGCTGCCGCCACGTTGATCCGGCCATATCCGAAGGACAGGTCGAAGCCCGGATCGCCCAAATCGTCCGCCGAGTCTCGGATGACCTGACGGACCTGGTCGTTGGTCATGCCCGGCGACGCCGACCGTAGCAGGGCCGCCAAACCCGCCACGGCTGGGCAGGCCATGCTGGTCCCGTTCGATCGGTAGTACTTGGCGTTGAGGTCGCCCGGGGGCACAAAGTGCAACCGGTCGCGGAAAAAATCGGTGTCCAGTGCCCGCAGCGACAGGATATCGACCCCCGGGGCGGCCACGTCGAGCAGTTCGCCGAAGTTCGAGAACGAGGCCTTCTGGTCCAAGGAATCCACGGCTGCCACCGCGATCACTTCGGCGATGTTGGCCGGAAAGAAGCTGGCCACGTTGGCGTTGCTGTTGCCGGCTGCCCCCACGCTGACCACGCCCATGCCGTGGGCGAACTGAAATGTGTCCGTGAGCAGTTGGCTGGTGCCGGTTCCGCCCCAGGAGTTGCTCAACACGTCGGCGCCGTTGTTCACCGCATAGATCAAACAGTTGGCCAAGCTTGTGGTGTTGCCCGCCCCGCTGGCGTTCAGGCCCTTCATGGCCATGAGGGTCGCCCCGGGGGCCACGCCGGCGACGCCGACACCGTTGATGGCTGCCGCGACAGTACCCGATGCGTGGGTGCCATGGCCGTGGTCGTCCAGCGGGTCGCCGTCATCGTTGACAAAATCGTAACCGTGAATGTCATCCACGAAACCGTTGCCGTCGTCGTCCACGCCGGGTTGGCCCAACACCTCCGCCGTGTTGATCCACATGTTGATCGCCAGGTCTTCGTGGGCAGCATCAGCCCCGGTGTCGATGACTGCCACCACGACTCCCGCCCCGATTTGACCGTTGGCCCACGCCTGGTCAGCCTGAATCCGCTCCATGCCCCATAGGTCGCTAAACGCTTGACCCCAGGTGCCGGCGCTCCAGGTGCCGTCTTGATCCGGATCGATGTAGGTGTCGTCGGGTAATGACACGGCGTGATAGATGTAGTTGGGCTCGGCGTAGACCACGGCTGGGTGGGCGGTCAGAACCTGGCACGCCCGTAGCACGTTGGCGGCCCGGGTCGGAATGACAAAGACGCTGGAAAGGTCCGGCAAGACAGAGCCGCGTGGGGCCCGTCGGGTGGGGAAGCGCTTTTGGATGACCGAGGCCTGGAGACGGATAGCCTTTTGATCGGCGGGCAGGTTGCCTGTGTAGGCGCCGCGGAACACGCGCCGGCCCCGGGCCAGGTCCAGCCCGAACCGTTGGTGCAGCCGATCCAGCGACGCCAGCTCCTTCTTGCCCGTGGCCTGTGCCAACGATTGACCCTTCCGCGCCGCCAGGATCGGGGAGATGACAACGGCTTCGGGGCGGTACTTGACGATGATTTCCGGTCGAGTTTTACCGGCTCTTGCCGGATGTGCCAGGGTCTTGATCGGAGGTTCCGCCCGCAACGGCGCGGACGCGGCCAACAAGCCGAGGATGACGTAGAATGGAACAGGAACCCCCCGAGCCGGCATGCGAATCGCCTTTCAGACCCACCCAACAAGCTATAGACCGACCCCCGGGCCGAGTCAATGTCCATTCTATTCGATTCGCGCGGCTAATCCTACCCGAGCTGATCGCAGCGGCATTTTTTCCGAGTATCCCCGCTCTTGCGTGTCCAAGTTGGGGCGGAAGCGGGTCAATCCGGGCAGGTGGAAGCGTCGGGGCGAAATTATTATGCTATACTCGGGCTGGGCGGTTTGAATTCGCGTGAGAGGCAGGTGGATGCGTGAAGGGCACATTGGTCGGCATTTTCATTGCTGCTCAGGAAGGCGATCCGATCAAACAGGTGGAGTCGGTCTGGGCTGTGCCAGGTCGGGGACTAGAGGGTGACCGCTACCACAACAGGGTCGTGCGGCAGGGTTCACCGCCGGATGGAAAGCCACGCGATGTCACCTTAATTGAGGCGGAAGCCATCGAAGCCGTCAAGCGGGATTGTGGGATCGAGCTGGCCTGGGGCGACAGCCGACGAAACCTGGTCACACGCGGCTTGGCGCTGAATCATTTCGTGGGGCGTCGCTTCCAGATCGGTGAGGTGGTGATTGAAGGCGTGGAGCTGTGCGAGCCGTGTGGGCTGCTCGAACGGATGACTCAGCCCGGCGTCCGTCAGGCCCTGATTCATCGCGGTGGGCTGCGGGCGCGTATTGTCAACGAGAGTGTGTTGCACCTTGGTGACACCATCGAGCCGCTCGACGCTGACGAGCATTGACCCGATCTCGCAGGCGAATCGCAACCACCACGAAGGGAATCCTCCATGCTGGTCAAGTGGATCGTCTGTACCGTCGACCCGTCGGACCGAACTCAATTCTCTCAGGACCAGTGTCACTGGAATGCACTTAGCAAGGCGGAGGGCTTCGTCGCCCAGCTCGGGGGTTGGGATGTTCGGGAGCCGCACCGGGCGTGTATACTATGCCTCTCGCGTGACGAGCAAGCCTATGCCGGCTTCATGAGTGACCTGCACGACCCCATCGTCGAAAAGAGTGGGCAAGACGGCACCTATCGGGACATTGAAGTCACGTTGGGTCAGGTGCGCTTGGGCATCGAAGGAAACAGCCGGGACTTGAGTGCAGCCGTGGAAGTGGGGCGGGTCCTGCGGGTGGCGGACTGCACGCTTTGCCCGGGCCGGTTGAATCACTTTGAGTCCGTCCAAAAGCAAATCTGGAACCCCGCCATGGCCGGGACCGGCGCCGTGGCCGGTGGGGTCTTCGTGAAGTTGGATACAGCCCAAGATCGCTATCTGGTGGCCACGTTGTGGCTCGACCCGCAAGCCCACGCCGATTACACCCGGACCCAGGTGCCGGGTCTGCGTGACCGCGCGGAGGTCGAAACAGATGTGGCCCGGTTGATAGGCTATTGCGTCTCTCTGGAGTCGGCATGGCTGGTTCTGGCCGACCGCAATATGACTCAATGATGCCCGGCGTTGGCCGATGGGCATGAGCCATGGTCGGCGGAGAGTTCGATACCCAGCCCGTTATCATATCTAAAGTGGCCCTGTAGGGATTGTCGATACACGTGAGTCCCACGAAACGCCCCGGGTACCCCTATTGAAAGAGGATTAGAGTGATGGCAGGCCAAGAAACCGACTCCATGTCTCGCACGATGATTTACCTGGCCATGGCTGTCATGATTGCCGCGATTTTCCTCGGGGCCTGGCGGGGTGCCCACCCCATCTACTTGGCTGTGGGTTTTATCGGCGAAATCATCCTGGGCGCCACCGCCCACCTGTCAGCCGTCATCGAGCGACACGGCGTCTCCACGGTTTCCGGGCCGGCCGATTCGCGCCCACCCTCGACACCCCGCCGATTTCAGCCATTGACCCTGCCGGGCGCCGGACGGGCAAGCCCGAGCTATAGTACCGATCATGGATCGGCACTTGATCGGGCAGAGCTGCGCTCTGGCGGCGGCGGTATGCTGGGCCATCGCCCTGGTGCTGTTCAAGCGCAGCGGCGAGAAGATTCAGCCCATCCCGCTCAACCTCTTCAAGAACGTTGTGGGCCTGATTCTGTTTGGCCTGACACTACTGGTCGCCGGGGACGGCATCGGCGTGCTGAGCCAATTCCCCGTCGAAGACATCTACATATTGCTGGTCAGCGGCCTGATCGGCATCGCCCTGGCTGACACGCTGCTCTTTTATGCGCTCAACCTGGTGGGGGTGGGCATCATCTCCATCGTGGACTGCACCTACAGCCCGATCATCATCCTGCTCTCGCATCTTATGATCGGTGAGTCCTTGACCGTGTACCACTATGCCGGCACGGGGCTGATCCTGCTTGGGGTTTTATCGGCCTGCCGCGTTTCCCCGCCGAAAGATCGAACCCGGCGCCAGCTCGTGGCTGGAATGCTTCTGGGCGTGGCCTCTATCGCTGTGATGGGTTACGGGATCGTTCTGGCCAAGCCGGTGTTGGAAGTGATGGACTTCCCGCTCGTCTGGGCCACCACCTTGAGGCTGGGGGCTGGAACCCTCGTGCTGGCGGTGTGGGCACTGGCTTTGACGGATCGCCGTGAAATCTGGGCGGCCTTTCGACCGGCGGCGCATTGGAAATACAGCCTGCCCGCCTCGATCCTGGGCACCTATTTCGCACTGCTCTTTTGGGTGGCGGGGTTCAAATACACCTGGGCGTCAGTGGCTGGCATGTTGAACCAGACCTCGGTGGTGTTCGCCTTGATCTTCGCCACTTTTATCCTCAAGGAACGTTTTTCACGCCGTAAAGCCGTGGCTGTCTGCTTGGCTCTGACGGGCGTGGCAGTGGTACGAGTATACGGTTGATCGCCTGTTCTATCGGACTCGGGTCGGCGTCGATCGATTATCGGTCCGGGCTGGCCTGACTACGTTAAGTCCCCAGTCGCGACTTCCGACGAAACATGAATAAGCGCCAGGACCCGGCGCACGGGGACGGTCTATGGCCACCAGCACTGCGGGCGCGTCGGTTGACACGCTCAAAACCTTAGAGCAGGCCTGTTCGCGCAATGTCGCTGCGGACTTGCACGTTCTGCATCCGGAGCAGGGCGTCTTGACCGCTCGCACGCGCCTGCTGAGCTTGATCGAGGGGCATGTTTACATGGATAGGCCGCAGTCGATCGGTCGGCCGCTGGACTTGCGATCCGATCAACCGGTGGACATCCATTTCCTGCTGACCGGGACTCGCTACGCATTTCGAACCCGAATTACGCGGCCGGCGTGTTACGTGCGGCTCAATGCCAGTCAGCAAGTGCTGGGCGCGGCGGCAGCCCTGCCCGACGAAGTCAAAATCCAACAACGTCGAGCCGACTTTCGGATATCCTTGGCGGCGCGAGGTGACATTTCCATCCTGATCCACGGTGGGACCGACGCGGACGGGGGTTCGTGCCGGATCGACCAGCCAAGAGTTGTCGGGCGACTGCTCAATATTTCGGCGGGCGGCCTGGGGGTTAGATGTGAT
>JBHHVM010000200.1:0-6525 GCA_046754265.1 Phycisphaerae bacterium | reverse complement strand
GACTCGGGTGCAGCAGATGTTTGATGCCTTCGTACAACGACACGCCCGCCCCGACGGCGAAGATCAGAATCGCCACCACGAATGACCAGAAGTAAACCTCCTTGCCGTGCCCGAAAGGAAACTCACCGTCAGCCGGCAGCGCCGCCCGCTTCATCCCCCACAGCAACAACAACTGATTCCCCGTATCCACCACCGAGTGAATCGCCTCAGCCAACATAGCACTGGACCCGGTCAACCCAGCCGCAACAAACTTGGTCACCGCAATCCCGGCATTACCCGCCAGCGCCGCATAAATGACTTTCTTGGAGCCCGCAGCCATAGCTCGGGATCATACCAGATTTGCGCGGATCAGTGGACCGCTGCTTCGTGACGTGGATAAAGGGAGCTTTCGCCCCGACTGGTTTCGGCGGCACAGCGCCATGCAGGCGAAGGAGTTAAACGTGTTGTTCAATCTTGTCTGCGATTTCGTTTAGTCGTTCCTCGGAGAATGCCCACGATCCCGGGATTCTGTCAGTTGTTCCAGCCGCCTTAGCCTGGGAACTCCACGTATGTTCCTCATGCAGAATTGAGTTTCCAAGTTTGCCCCTGGCCCTCTTGAGGTGCCTGGCAATCTCGCGCGGAGAAGCTAGATACATCCGAGGAAGGGAGTCCAAGTCCACTCCCTTGAACTGCACAAGGCAAAACACAGTCTTGTTCGAATGTTTAGCAAGCCACACATCTACCGCGGCGTGATAGTCTGCCTTCTGAAGGTGTGACTGAGTGAGCCCCCAGGCACCATCCTTACTACCTTTGACAGAAACTCGTAGCGTCCTGTCTCCGTCGACTACGACGAGGTCGTATTCAGGTTGGTTCGCGCCATACTGCACTGACACATCCCACCCACACCGCGCGAATTGCGCGGCTGCGAATGCTTCGGCTGCCGTAGCGACATGCCAGGAAGTCTTCATCTTCTCTCAGACCGATCACGTTCAAATCGTGCCCAGATAAACCCTCTGTGTGGCATTGCATCCAAGCAACACTTCTGCAGAATACATGTGTTCAGAGCCGTTCGTCAATGAAGATGCCCCATCACACCGTGTATCGGCGTGTTATCTGACTTCCTAATCATGCGCTGCCGATGCTTGTCTGCAATGAATCACCACAATGACAGTTGGGCTGGCTACTTACGAATCGTCCGCGGAGGAATCGTCTCGGGTACTGTTCAAATTCCAGGCACCGTCTCGTAAGCCACCCCATCCAGCAGAAACACCACCCGCAGCCCCTGGGCCATCAGCTTGGCTGCCCGGCGGTCGCGGTTGGCCAGGTCGAGTTGTTCGCGGCTGAAGTTGGCGATCTTGACCGTCTTGGTGCCCGGTACGTAGTCCGCATCGTTCCAGGCCGACCCGTCGTAATACAACGTCCGACCCGCCACCCGACGGATAGGATGAAGACGCCGACCCGCCTCGTCATGCCCTTCCAGATCCGCCAGCACTTCCTTGGCTACCGCAGCCTGTGGGGCTGCCGCTCCCTGCAAGGCAAAAGCCTGAACCGAGTCCGCCACGTTGAAGCTGCCGCCCACTCGACTTCGCATCATCTTGAACTTCTTGCGGCCCAAAGAGATGCCGTCGGTGCCACCGCGACCCTTCGCATTGGTCTCAGCCCGCTCCAACAACCGATTCATGATCTGAGCCCCAGCCCGGTTATCCGTAAACCTCTTTTGCTGCTCATGCACCAGGAAGGCTGTGTACGGCGTGACGATGCCGTACTCGATAGCCAGTTTCGAGACGGCTGACACCAGCTCGGGGTTCTCGCCGTGCAAACGAATCTCGTCCAACAGGAACCCCACCTTACGCATGGCCCACAGGCGCGGCAAAAACTCGTGATTGGTGTCGGACGTGGCGAACGGCTTCTCATAGACGTACCGCTCAAACGAACCCCGGCGATGGCCGGTCAGTTCCACAGCCCCGCTGCCCCCACCTGAATACCGCCCCACCACCACGACCTCCGACCCGGCAAACAGATCGGGCAACCGCTGCGGATACATGTCGTAGGCCCCCATGCTGGGAAAGGTCAGCTTCAAGTCCGACAACACGGGGTTGGCCACCTTGCGATAGAACGACGAAACCTTGATCTCCAGATCCTCCTTGTCGCCGACGTAGTCCCGGGCCCCCTTGTTCTGCTCAGCCAACTTATCCAAGAGCTGCGTGTTGACGTCGTCGCCGATGCCAAACACGAACAGCCGCACCGCCCCACCGTTCTTCTCTGCCACCTCAGCCAGAATCTTGGCCGGATCCGTCTGACCGATGGTCGGTTGGCCGTCGGTCAGGAATACGATTTGATAAGGGCGACCGCCGCCGGCACTCCGGCTCCCTTTCAACCCATCCAACAGGGCGTCGTGGATGTTCGTCCCCCCCTCAGCCCGCAGGTTCTCCACAAACGCCACAGCCGACCGCACCGTCTCAGGCTTCGCTTCGGTCAACCCCTCCGCAAACAACCGGGACTCGTGCGAAAACGCCACCAACTGGAACCGATCCCCGGCGTTCAGGTTATTCAAACAGTATTTTAGCGCCCGCTTGGCCTGGGCGAGTTTCTCACCGGCCATGCTGCCCGACGTGTCCAGCACGAAACAGATGTCCTTGGGCTGAACGTCGGACACATCCAACCGCGCCTTGGGCGCGACCCGCGCCAAGAAGAACCCGTCCCGCCCCGGCTGGCGATAGGTCAACAGCGCCAACCCGAACGCCTCATCGCTCAGCGTGTAATACAACACCAAATCCTTATCAGGCTTGACCTGCCTGGCTTCAAAGCTGGCCGATGCCTGCGTGTCGCTATGGCGAATCACGCTCATGTTGTGCGTCGGGCAAAACACGCTCTTGATCGGCGTGCTCGAATCGACCTGGATGACCACGCTAACCTGCTCCAACAGCCTGGACGAAAACTTCTCGGTGCTCAGCGGATATCGATACCGCACCAGCCCGCCGTCCGTCTTGAGAATCTGCGAATAGTTCAACTTGACCCGCACCTCCCCCGAAGCCGGGATCGGGAAAATCCGGGCCCTGTACATCCGCGTGCCGGCATATTCCAAAAGGGCTGGGTCGCGCATCTTGGCCACGATGGATTCGTACACCCGCCGGGCCTCAGCCCGATCCAACACCTCGCCCTTGATCTCCACCCCATTGACGAACATGCTGAATCCGCTCAGCGCAATGTCATCGGCCAGCGGAAAGATATAGGTCCCCTCCACCTGCCGGGGGTTGGGGTTATAAAACACCTGATCGATGCTCGTGCTGGCCACCCCGTCGGTGATCCGGCAACTGACCTGATGGTTCCGCACCGCCAACGGCACGTTTCGCACCGCCGGACGGGGTGGGCGTGGAGGCTGCGGAGGAACAATCGGCCAAGGAATCGGCTTTTCGATCACGATGAACCCGTCAGCCAGCACCCGCTCACAGGCCCCAGCCAACAGGCTCACCCCCACCAGCATTCCGATCAAATTCGCACGACCCATAGCCACACCTCCAAAGAACACACCCACTCGCCCCCCCGCCGGCGGTGCAAAACCGATGGACTCCCTCTTGGACGCCGCCAATCCCCCACGGTTCCCCGAAAAACACTTGCAATCGGCCCCCTAACCCCAGCGCCACTTGACCGTTGTAGTGGATGAACGATCCTACGATCCCCCAGGCCAACCATGAACTACCCCGTTTCCGAACCGCCCACCGAACTCAACGAAACCAGCCCCCAACCTGCCGATCCACCCAGACCGGGCGGACCGCGCCTGCTGCGCCACGTCTGCGCCCACCGCATCAGCCCCCTTTGTTTCGCCGCCCTGGCCATCGCCCTGGCCCTGCCATCCTTGGGCGCTGGCTGGTTGGCCGACGACGACCACATTCGCCTCAAGCTCCTGGGGCTGGGCGACTTCATGGACCTGGGCCGCGACTCCCTGGACTTGTTCCGCTTCACCGGGCGCGATGCCGTACACAATGCCCACCTGATGGACGTCGGCGTTTGGCCCTGGTGGACCGTGTCCGACATCCAAGCTGCCTTCTATCGACCCCTGACCTCGTTGACCCACTGGCTCGACTTTCAAGCCTGGCCGAACCACGCCTGGCCCATGCACGCCCATAGCCTCTTGTGGTTCGGCGCCCTGGTCTGTTCGGTGGGGTGGCTGCACCGCAGGTTCACCGGGGCTGTCTGGATCGCCGGGTTGGCCACTCTGCTCTACGCCATCGACGACGCCCGGGCCGTTCCCGCCGCCTGGATGGCCAATCGCAACAGCCTGCTCACCGTCCTGTTCGGGGTCCTGGCCATTGGGTTCCACGATCGATGGCGACGCGACCGATGGTCCGCCGGCGCAGCCCTGGGCCCGGTCATGCTCCTGCTCAGTCTGCTCTCCAAGGAAGCCGGCGTCGCCACCTGCGCCTACTTGGCCGCCCATGCCCTGTTCCTCGACCAAGCCAAACCGCACCGACGCATCCTGGCACTGCTACCCTACGCCCTACTGGTCATCGCCTGGCGCCTTCAATGGTCGCAGATGGGCTACGGGATTTCATCCGGCGTCGCCATCTACATCGACCCCATCAACCAGCCCCTGGCCTTCGCGGGGGCTGTGCTCCAACGCGGGCCCCTCTACCTGCTTAGCCAATTCCTGTTCCCGCCCTCGGACCTCTACCTGCCAGCCGTCGACTTCGGCTTCCTCTGGATCTACACCCTGATTGCCCTGGCCCTACTGGCCGCCCTGGCCGCCGCCGTCTTGCCCAGATTGAATTGGAGCCCCACGACCCGGTTCTGGACGCTCGGCATGCTCCTGTCGGTGCCACCGATTTGCGCCGGCTTCCCCGGCGACCGCCTGCTCGGATTCGTCGGCCTGGGTGGCTCAGCTCTATTGGCCAACTTCTTCGCCACCCTCTGGGGATGGATCGACTCGGCCGACAACGCATCGAAACCCACCCGCAAGGGCCGGACGCTACCCCGCCACGTGAGAATGGCCAGCCTCGTCCTGATAGGTGTCCACTTCGGTTTGGCGCCACTGGGTCTGTTGGTGCGCTCGGCTTATCCAATGGGACCCCCCAGTTACATCGAAGGCCTGCTGGTCCGCATCCCGGACGATACCGACCTGACCGGCAAGACAGTCGTCATCGTCACCGCCCCCGTGCCCCTAATGGTCGGCTACCTGCCCGAACGACGGGCCTTGGCCGGACTATCTCTGCCCCAACGCACCCGAGCCCTTGCGCCCCACCAATCCGCCGGCGTCGAAGTGACTCGCACCGACACCCACACCCTGACCATTCGCCCAGCCGAGGGGTTCATGAACATGTCCTTCGACCGCCTGGCCCGAAACCTGGACCACCCCTTCCACCTGAATCAACAAGTCAAACTCGCCGGAATGACAGTCACCGTCACCAAACTGACCGACGACAACCGCCCAGCCCAAGCCCAATTCCGATTCGACCAACCCCTCGAACATCCCGACCTATTCTGGATCTACTGGAACGCAGACCGGTTCTCCCCCTTCATCCTCCCACCGCAGGGTCAATGCGTGACTCTGGGCAAGAACTGACCCCACGAACCCACCGCAACGATTGCACCAATCGGAACTGGATATGCGTGTTACGGCAGGAACGCCCATTCGCCGGAAAACACCTCTCCAGCCGGACCGATCATGTAGACGTGATCGTCGTCGGCCCATCGCACGGCTAGATCGCCTCCGGGAACCGTCACCGTGACCTCCCGCTCGCTCCGACCGGTGACAGCGCCCGCCACGCAAACCGCACACGCCCCGGTCCCACAAGCCTGCGTCGGGCCACTGCCTCGTTCCCAGGTTCTAACCCGCAAATGGGTTCTGGATACAACCTGCACGAACTGAACGTTGACCCGCTCCGGATACTCCGGCGACCGTTCCCCAGCCGGTCCAGCCCTGCATAAGTCGACCGCCTCCAAATCATCCACAAAGATCACCGCGTGCGGATTCCCCATCGACACACAGGTCACCGCAAACGGTTGGCCCGCAATCGTCATCGGATGCTCGACAATGCGATCACCCTCAAGCCTACAAGGCAAGTCGCCCGGCCTCAGCGACGGCACGCCCATGTCCACCCGCACCCGACTCACCCAACCGTCCTCCACCACCAGCCGCAATTCGCGAACCCCGGCGTCGGTTTCCACCCGCATCGGGTTCACCTTGGCCAACCCCCGCTCATAGGCAAACTTCCCCACACAGCGGATGCCGTTTCCGCACATCCTGCCCCGCGAGCCGTCGGCGTTGTACATCTCCATGCGAACGTCAGCCGACTCCGATGGCCGGATCAGGATCAACCCGTCGCTGCCGATGCCGGTGTGACGATCCTCCAAAGCCCGCACCATTTCAGCCGAAGGCTCGACCCGCTGCGTAAAACACTCCACCACGACGTAGTCGTTTCCCAAGCCGTGCATCTTCGTGAATGTCATGGCAAAGCACCGGACCCCAAAGCTGCCCTTCCAAGGCAGGCCGCCGCGTTCCGGGATCATACAGGGAACCGGCACCCAAAAATGACAGAACTTCGCCCC
>JBHHVM010000199.1:0-6616 GCA_046754265.1 Phycisphaerae bacterium | reverse complement strand
GAGCAATCGGAAAACCCGACGCCGGGCGAGGTCTCCCGAAACCTGCTGTCAGCCATCGCTCTGGAACTGGGGTCCCGGGATCGAATGGCCATCGTAACCTATGGTTCCACGGTGGAGACCGTGTTGCCGCTGACCAATGGCCAGGACCAGGTGACTATTCAGGGGGCCATCGACCGGCTGACCACCGGCGGGGTAACCGATATGGAGGGCGGTATGCGACGAGCCTACCATTTGGCCGCCGAGGCGGAGCGACAGACGGACGAGGTTCGGGTCATGGTCTTCACCGACGTTCGGCCCAACGTGGGAGCCACGACCGCTACTGAATTCGAGCGATTGGCTCGAACTGGGTCCGAGCAAGACGTCGGGCTGACCGTGATGGCCGTCGGGCTGGGGCTGGGCCAGGAAGTGCTCAACGCCATGTCGCAGATTCGCGGCGGCAACGCCTTTAGCCTGTTTGACAACCAGGATGTCGGCGATCTGATGGAGGACGACTGGCCTTGGCTGCTCAGTCCGCTCGCTTATGACATGAGGGTGGCGTTAACGCTGGCACCCGGATACGCCGTGGCTGAGTCGTTCGGCTTCCCTACCGGTGCGGACGAAGACAAGCCGATGCCGGAATTGGAGGTCAGTACTATTTTTCTGAGCCGTCGAAAAGGGGCTTTACTGGTGCGCCTGGTGCCCGAGGAGGCCGGCGATCTAACCGGCTTGAATGTCACGGGCCAATTGAGCTACACGACGCCGGCCGGTGAATTGATCGAACAGCAGCTCGATATGGCCTATGGGCACCTGGAACCCGACGCGGCTGGGCAGTTTTTCGAGCAGGCTAGCGTGGGCAAGACCGTGGCCCTGGCTTTGCTGGTCCAGACCATGCACCAGGCAGCTCTGGAGTACGCCGAGAGCCATGAGTTGGCTGTAGCCAGGATGCGGGCTGGCTTCGAGCGGTTTGTTGCCGACGCCGAGGCGCTGGGGGATGATGACCTGACTGCCGAAGTGGAGTTGGCCGGCGAACTGCTGCGGCTCATGGAATCGGGCGCTGCCCAAGGCGATCTGTACGAATTCGGAGTGTATTAACCGGGATGTGAGACACTTGGATCACTTAGAGAATGTGTGAGAAGCTGGGGCGAGATGGGAATCTCGCCCCCGTTTTATTGCGGGATTCCCATCCTGTAGCACGGCGGGAGAGGACTCCCGCCGGACGGGGTGCGAGAAAGGATTCTCGCACCAGCGAGTTCATCCTTCTCCCACACCCTCTTGGGCATGCTTATGTGCCATCGAAGGTCAGTTGCTGCTGGCGGTTGTCGGACCGATCGCCGCCTTGGGGCTGGTTGCGACGTGGTGCCACGTCGTCCAATCGCCGGCCGTTGGCGGTGGACGGGGCGCTGCTCACCGAATCGGCTGCTCCATCCAGAGGGTCGCCCGAGTTGATGTTGGCCAGGCGTTTGCGGGCGTATTTGGCGTAGGCTTCGGAAATTTCGAAGCCCAGGTAAGCGCGGTTGAGCTTTTTGGCGGTGGCCAACGTGGTGCCACTGCCGGCAAAGGGGTCCAGCACCAGATCGCCCTCATTGGAACACGCTTTGATAATCCGCCCCAACAACTGCTCGGGCATCTGACAGCCGTGCCAGCCGCGGCGCTCTTTGAACGTGCCGCAGACCCGGGCGAAGTACCAGGTGTCCTCGTCGGGTTGAAATCCTTCCGGATGATCCTGGGGCCTTAAGACCCAAGTATCGTCCGGCAACCGCCCGTTGGACTGGGCCCGCTTGTCGCCATAGACCAACTGCCGGGCCGAGGGCACGCGGATGTCGTCGTGGTTGAAAGTAAACGTCTTGGCGTCCTTGGTGAAGTAAAACAGGTGGGCGTGCGATCGGCTGAACTTGTACTTGCAGTTGACCCCGAAAGTGTAGTACCAGATGACCCAACTGCGGCAGTACAGCCCGCAGTCGTTTTGCAGGATCAGCTTCAACTCGGCTGCGTACTCATCACCGATGGCCACCCAAAACGTACCCGTCGGCTTGAGCACGCGGCTGACAGCCCCGGTCCACTGACGGGTCCAATCGAGATAGTGATCGTACCCCTTGCGATCGTCGTAGACGTCGTAGTCGTATCCGATGTTGAAGGGGGGATCGGCAAAGGCCAGGTCCACACTTCCAGCATCCAGGCGCTCCAGCCCTTTGAGACAGTCCTGCTCGTAGATGCGATCAAGCTGCGTCGGCACAATTGACCCTCCATGGATGCGGGCCGTGATCCTCCATGAATGATATCAACTCCCATGCGCTTTTCAACACGCGGTGTGTTCAGCGGCGGCGCTTGGTGGATTTCTTTTTCTTGGCCCGGGACGACGTTTTCTCTAATTTTCCAGCCAATTCGGTGTCGAAGAGTGTCTCAGGGGCTGGGGTATGGCCCGCTCTATCCACGACCAGGGTGTTTTCCAAGTCGGTGTTGCCGCCTATTCGCTTTTTGATGATGTCGCCGTGGTCGTCGAATTCCATGTCGGCAGCCACGGTGTAGTCTTGGGCCAGGCGGGTCAGCGACTTGTGAAATTCCTGCTTGTTGATGCGGGTGATGGCCCCGACTGACTCGACGACCTCGCCGATATAGCGGGTGAACACGTCGCGGCGCTTGGCAAAAGCGCTGCGTTTTTTCTTTCGCCGCAGCAAGATGCCCAGGCGGCGTCCGCACTCGGCGATGGCCAGTTTGATCTCTTTGCGGATTTCGTCGTAGTCGGCGATGGCCTCTTTGGACTCGGAAGTAAACGGTACCCAGACGCTGGCCATGTGAATCAGGATGACGATGGGGGCCGACGGCACGCCTCCCCGGGGTTGGAGCAGGCTGTAGTTGCTCCACTTGATGTCGGTCACCGACTTGAACATGCAGCAGCCGCTCTGCTGGTAGAGCAGCGGAACCCGGTTGGCGAATCGAATGACACGGGCTTGCACTGTTTCTTTCTTACCGCCGTTGTTTTCCTGCTCTCGCGGATCGCGGCCTAGTTCTCCGCCGTAGGCGATGCCGACCTCGATCTGAAAGGGATTCCCGCGATAGACCGACGGGCTGCGAGTGCTGGCCGTATAGAATTCGGCTTTGACCTCTTTGAGCAGCCCACTCAGAATGGCTTCAGCGCCGATGGGGGCCAAGCAATCGGTGCCCGGTGCCCGCAATTTGGCAGCCTGTAAACCCCGGTAGATCTTCTCGGTGGCGTGCGAGTCGATGGCATTAAGCCAGGTCAACGGCGTGATGCCCGCCTTCTTGCAGACCTCTTTGGAGATGCTGGGGCTGACCCGGGAAAAATCTTTTTGCAGGAAGGCCCCCACCTTCTTGGCGGAGGTCTCTTTCATCATCTTCATCAGCGTGCCCAACTCGATGCCGTGGGGGTGGGGTTTGATTTCTTTGGGCTGTTCGGGCAGCTGATCGATGTTGCGGTGGTACTCGATAGGCTCGCCGGCCGGCGGGTGGTATTGAATGCGGGCGTGCGGATTGGCGATGGCGGTCAGGTCCATATACTCGTCGATGCTCTGGCGACCCCGGCCATAGGAGGCGACCAGGTTGATTTCGACCTGCGTCCCGTGGGGCCAATCAACGTCCACTTCGTCGTCGTGAACGATGTCGGGGCGGTTCTTCTTGGTGTCGATGGCGATCTTGTAGTGATGGGCGGGTTTTCGGCTGCCGGTCCGCGACGTGATTCGGATGCTTTTCCCCGTGGTCAGCAGGCCGTACATGCCCGCGGCTGAGATGCCGATCCCCTGCTGCCCGCGGGACATCTTGAGCCGGTGGAACTTCGAGCCGTAGAGCAGCTTGCCGAAGATGTTGGGGATTTGGGTCTTGACCACGCCGGGCCCGTTGTCCCGGATGGTGACCTTGAAGCGATCCTCAGCCGTCTGGGCGACGCGCACCTCCAAGTCGGGCAAAATGCCGGCTTCCTCGCAGGCGTCCAGACTGTTGTCGACGGCCTCCTTGACGGTGGTCAGCAGGCTTTTGCGTTTGTTGTCGAATCCCAGCAGGTGGCGGTTCTTGGCGAAAAACTCGGAGACGGAAATCTCGCGCTGCTGCTTGGCCAGGGTTTCGGCGCTGACCCGGCCAGTCGTGCCTGCCGAGCGCAAGCTCTTGGCCCGTCTGACTTTGGGCGGCGGCTTAGGGCTCTTGGCGGGCTTAGGCATGGCGGCGGATTCTTGAAAATCGAACTCGGCTTGTTGGATGGGGGATGCGGCAGTGGTGTTCATGGCAGCCTTCCCTGGCGGCAACGGATCCTTCCATGTCCTTCAACGGAAGCGTTTGTGACCTAACCCCTGACAAATGCGGATGATCCTGCTACACTATCTCTTTTGTGACGGCCCCCGAGGGGGTAGGCTTTTAACCTTTTATTTAACAGAGGGTTGCAAACAAAACCGTGTCCGGTGACTCGGGTCGGGCCCTGGTTGCCGCCGCGCTGGTTCCCGAGCATATCCGCTGCCGATGGCCACTGTCCAGAAAACCGTGTGGAAGGACATTTTGGGGCACGTTCGCCTCAACCACCCCGAGCTTAGCCGGGGATGGTTCAACCAGCTTTCGCCCGGGGGTCTCCAGGGCGGCATCCTGCAGGTTCGGGCCCGCAATCACGCCCAGGTGAAGTACCTGGACCAGCACTGCCAGCGAGCATTCGCCGAGAGTGCTCAGGCAGCCACCAACCGTCTGGTCTCCATCGATTTCGGCACCGATGCACCGGTGGACGCGGATCGGCCCAAGCTGAGTTTCGAACTGGACGACGGGCAATTAACCCTCAATGCCGACAACGTGTTCGAGAACTTCGTCACCGGGCCCTGCAACCGGCTGGCCCACGCCGCCTCATTGGCCGTTGCCCAGACCCCCGGCAAAGCCTACAACCCCATGTTCATCCACGGGGCCACCGGTTTGGGAAAGACCCACCTGCTCCAGGCCATTTGCCATGCGGTGATGCCGAGATTGGGCAATCTCCAGGTGATGTATATTTCCTGTGAGACTTTCATCAACCACTTTCTCGAAGCGGTCGAGTGCGGGGCGTTGAACCAGTTCCGCTACCGGTATCGTCACGCGGGCGTGCTGGTGATCGACGATATTCAGTTCCTGGCTGAGCGGGAGCGATCCCAGGAGGAGTTCTTTCACACCTTCAACACGCTGCACCAATCGCAGCGGCAGATCGTGCTTTCGGCCGACTGCACGCCCGGCCAAATTCCCAGCCTGGAGGACCGGTTGATCAGCCGTTTCAACTCGGGTCTGGTGGCCCTGGTGGATAGGCCCTGCCTGGAGACGCGCATGGCCATCGTGCGGAAGAAGGCCAAGCTGCGCTGCATCGAGGTGCCCGAGGAGGTGGTCAGCCTGATCACCGAGCAGGTGGATTCCAACATTCGCGAGCTGGAGGGGGCCCTGATCAAGTTGGACGCCCTGAGTCAGACCGCCGACGGAAAAATCACGCTGGACTTGGCCTATCAAGCTCTGGGGAGCGCTTCGACCCCGGACGTCTCGGTGCCGGAGATCATCGAGGCGGTCACGGGGCAATTCTCGGTCAAGCGCTCCGAGTTGCTCAGCAAGAAGCGCAGCAAATCGGTTGCCTTTCCGCGGCAGGTCTGCATGTACCTGGCCCGGAAACTGACCGGCCTGAGCCTGGAAGAGATCGGCGGGTATTTCGGGGGGCGCGACCATACCACCGTTCTGCACGCCCTCAAACGGATCGACAAGCAGCAGGACAGCGACGCCACCTTGAAATTCACCCTGGAGGAGTTGTCGGGGAAACTGCGCCGCCAGCCCCGGCGCGTGGAGTGAGAATGCAACAGGCCCCTGTGAACAAGCATGCCCGTAGTTCCAGGCACCACAGCGCCAAGCTCGGCCCGACCGGCCCTGTGGGACATTGGCCGGGGGGGACCAGATTATGTCCCAGGTTATCCACGGTGGGTTTTACCGGCGAAGCTCGACAGGCTTTGCCCACAACAGAGGTTGCGCGGCTTGGCCTCATTCAGTCCCGCTCTTCACAAAACATACTACGAAGGATAGTCTTTTCACCTAGAAACCTTAAAGACAATATAAACGAACCCCATGGGGGTTTCCCCCCGGGGGCGGGCCTTGATCCCCCGGCCGGCAACTTATGAGGACGAACCGGACATGAAGCTGCGAGTGAACCGACAGGAATTGACTGAGGCGCTGGCGGTGGTGGGCACGGTGGCGGCCACCCGCACTCCCAAAGAGATTCTCCGCTGTGTGTTGGTGCGGGCCTGCCCCGATCGCCTGGAACTCGAAGCCACCGATCTGGAGATCAGCGTGCGCTGCACCGTTTCGCAAGTGGAGGTGGACCAAGAGGGGGCCATTCTGGTCGGTGCCGAGAAGCTAGGGGCCATCGTCCGTGAATCGAACGACGATCTGCTGGACATCGAGTCGGACGACAATCACTGCCACGTTCGCGGGGCTGATGCCCACTTTCAGGTTTATCTACAAGACGCCCGGGAATTCCCGGCCGTGGCGGAAATGGGTGGTGAGGCTGACTTTGAAGTGGCCGCCGACGTGCTGCACACGCTGGCTGGGCGAACGGTTTTTGCCGCGGCCCGCGAGAACACGCGCTACGCCCTCAACGGGGTGTTGTGGGAGCGGTCCGGCAAGTCGATCACGCTGGTGGCCACCG
>JBHHVM010000198.1:0-6623 GCA_046754265.1 Phycisphaerae bacterium | reverse complement strand
CCCAGTCCGCTACGAAAGCTACGCCCGCATGTTCGAGGAACGGGCCGGATAGCACGACAGGCACTACTTGAACGTGTTTTTGGGTTGACCGGATTGGATGTATTGTTTTCGCAGGTCGGCGTAAGCTCCAGCGGTCATGCCGTCCAGCGAGAACTTCTGTGGATCTTCGGCAATCTTGATGAGGAATGGGATACACCAGCCGCATCCGGTGCCGGCTCCGAGGCACTGGGACATCTGCGATGGCCGTTCCGGGCACTCGCGCCGGGCGTAATTCAGCAGCTTGCGCTGGCTGACGTGGTAGCAGTAGCAGATGTCTTCGTCCAGATCCATGAGTTCATCATCCGCAGGATTGAGCAAGGGTGAATCTGTAGGCCGATTAGTTATCCTTGTACGTAGCCACGCTGGAGGAGCATTTTGGCAGAGCTGGGTAATCGGTCTTTCGATTCCGGCTCAAAGTCCAGCGTGTCGGCCACGCGGTCGATCAGGTTAAACAAGAAGCAAACGTAGACGGCATCGACTGCATCGCCCTTGGAAATTCCCGCACGGCCCAGGGCGTCAGCGTCGGCCGGGGTGATCTGATCGGGTTGCAAGGTCAGTTTTTCCAGGAAGCCCAGCATGGCCCGGGTTTTCTCGTCGATGTTGGCAGTGCGATAGTCGGCCAGCACCGCCTGAACCGTTTCGTCGCCCATGACTTCCGACGCGACCGCGCCGTGAATGGCCGTTCAGTATCGGCAAGCGTTCTTGGCTGAGACGAAGGCGGCGAATAACTCCCGCTGGCCCACACTCCACCCGCTGGGTCCACGAGCTACCGCTTGCAACAACTCGGAAAAGGGTCCGCCAAACAGGTCGGGGCGATAGTGAAGCGTCAGCAGCACGTCCGGCACGGTCCCCCGCATTCGCCGGATTTCATCCAGAATGGTATTCTGCTTCCGCGTGTGACCGGTCTCAACTTGCCTAAGCCTCATGCCTTCAGCCCCGCATTCACCACGGCCAATCCGCGTTCCAATCTGGCCGATGCCGCCCCCAGGGCGGTTGCCAGAACCACCTCAAAGATGGCGTCATCATCTAGCCCGTCCTGACGCAGCGTGTCGATATCGCCGTCGGTGACTTTGTAAGCTGCTGTGGCGATCTTCTCGACCAGTGTGCGCCATGCGCTGGGTAATTCTGCCTCCAGGTCCGCGCCTGCCTGACCGGCCAGGAATACCGCTTTTCGGAATTCCGGCTCCAGCCGCCCCGGTGATTCGAGTACGGCCTGGCTTAGCGAGGTCAGTTTGTCCGCATATCGGTCGGGCATATCGCTCCTGCCACGCTCTGGCACTATTCTCCCTCGATATGCCAGGTTGTCCCCTGGCGAACGATTGGCCGGTACAGCGAGTCCCTTTCCACCGGCACACAGTCCGCCTCACGGATCAGGCGTTTGAGTTTGTCCACGCTCAATTCCTGGTGGGTGGCGTCGCCTCCGGTGCCCTCGCGCTTGGTGATGTCGTAATAGACCACCGTGCCGTCGATGTCGTCCACGCCCCAGTTCAGCGAGACCTGGGCCAGTTTTGGCGACTGCATGATCCAAAAAGCCTTGATGTGGTCAAAATTGTCCAGCATCAACCGGCCTATCGCCAGGGTCTTGAGGTCGTCCAGCCCCGTCGGGCCGGGTCGGTCCGCCAGGGCGCTGCCTTCGGGGATGAACGACAGCGGAATCAGGCAGTTGAACCGGGCCTGGCGCGATCGAATCGATTCGTCCTGGTGCTGCCGCAGCTTGACCAGGTGGCCGATGCGCTCAGCGGGGGTCTCGACGTGGCCATAGAGCATGGTCGCGTTGCTGTAGATGCCCAGCTCATGGGCTTTTGCGTGGACCTCGAACCACTCCGTCTCGCCCACTTTGTTCTTGAAGGCTTCGTCGTGGACCCGGTCGTCAAAAATCTCCGCGCCACCGCCGGGTAGCGAATCGAGCCCCGCCTCACGAAGCTGGGTCAACACCTCCGACACGCTGAGCCTCGGCCTGGCGACTCGGGTGAAATGGATAATCTCGATGGCGGTAAACGCCTTGATGTGGATCTTGGGGCAGCGCTGCCGAATCCCCCGGCACATGTCCAGGTAGTAATCGAAGGGCAGCCTGGGATGAAGCCCGCCGACGATGTGGACCTCACTGGCCCCTTGGTCGTAGGCCAGCCCAGCCTGTTCGACGACCTGCTCGATAGACAGTTCGTACCCGCCGACCGGCGCATCTGCCACTGCGTCCAACATACGGAGCGACCCACTACCCGTGACAGACTCCTGCACTTGTTGACTCTTACTGGGAAAGGGCCGGTAAAACCCGCAGAACTTGCACCGCAGCACGCAATAGTTGGTGTAGTTGATGTGCCGGTTGACGTTATAATACGCCGATCGGCCATGGCGCCGCTCGCGCACCAGATTGGCCAGGTAGCCCAGCGTGTGGATGTCCGGAGAATCGTAGAGCGCGACACCGTCGTCAAAACTCAGCCGCTCCCCGGCTTCGACTTTCTCGGCGATGTCGGCCAAACCGTGTTGGGGTGCTGCGACGCCCATAAAGCTCCCGATCGTTCCCAAGCAACACATTGTAGCAGCCGGTGCCCAATGGGCCATACCGGTCGCTCTGGGGCTAGTTCACCGGCTTCATCATCTTGGCAGTGATTCGGGCGACCGTCGCCCGGGGTAGCAACTGGCCCAGGCCGACCGCCAATTTGTTGCCCAGACCGCAGGTAACGCTGGGCTTGCCCTTGGCCAGGGCTTTGATGGCGATTTGGGCGACCCGGTCGGCCGACATGGCCCCTTTGAGCAGTTTTTCGCGCATCGGGCTCCAGCCCTGGTGATCGAAGAACTCCGTTCGGGTGGTGCCCGGGTTGACGCTGGTCACGGTCACACCCTTGCGGCGCACCTCCGCCCAAAGCCCCTCGGAAAAGCTCAGGACGAACGCCTTGGTCGCAGCATAGGTGGCCATGTTCCCCATGGGCTGATAGGCCGCCGCACTGGCCACGTTCATGATCCAACCGCGCCGGCGCTGGATCATCCCCGGCAGGACCAAGTGCGTCAGCTTCACCAGGGCCCCCACGTTCAGGCCCAGCATTTGCTCCAACTGGGGCGCCGAATGCTTCACAAACGGCCCGACAAATCCCACCCCGGCATTGTTGACCAGCACGTCGATAGGCCCAAGCCGGCTGTGGACTTCTTCAACGACGCGCTGGGGTGCCCCGGGTTCAAGCAAGTCCGCAACCAAGGGGACGGGGCGTGGACGACCGGCCGATTCAATTTCGGCGACCAGGGCCTCCAACCGGTCCCGCCGACGGGCCACCAACACACACCGCCCCTGTTTGGCGGCCAACTGCCTGGCCAGCGCAGCCCCGATCCCGCTGGACGCCCCGGTTACCAGAATGACCTGTTCCGCAAACAACCGGTCGTCCTCATCGCGATCGACCGCACGTCCGCGCCGGTGCGATTGCAGTGCCACAGCATGAGGGCGGATGAGGCGGATTGCAAGCTCTTGAAGTGTTCCGCTGGGATGCGGGTCAAAAACCGAATGACCCCCTGGACGGCCGGGAGTGCGTGGGAGGCACAAGCCGTCCAGGGGGTCGCGTCTCGATTACTGTGACGCTCGAATACCACCGGCAGTTGCCGGTTTCAAAAGGGCAGAAACGACCAGATAAAGTCAAACGCAAAGTCCATGTTCCACCACGGGTAGGGCATCATCGTTCGTCTCCTTCTTGTCTTGTCACCTCACGTACCGGGCGATGCTGGCTGCACTGTGCTGCCACGCTCGCTACATCCACGGGACTATTCGCCGGGCGGGTTGGAAGTCTGACATGGAATCTGGGCCCTTGACGATTCCCAGGCGCTTCAATCCTGGGGAGTATTACCCGTTTGCCGTCACCGACCTGGGCAGATTGCCCCGCAACACGCTCTGTCGGCGTCTCCAGGGCTGTCATACCGACTGGCACGCCGAATGCAACGTCGGGGAACGGAGGCACACTGAGTCTTGGAGAAAGGGAGGCAGAACCATGTCCATCAAAGCGATTTGAAGGCGAATCGGGCGAGCGGTTCTGGCGGGCCGGATCGCCCGGCACGACGAAACTCATGCCGCTGGAAGGTATGCCAGTCCTTGGCATGCCGGTCGAAGAGTTACCCGTTCTTGAATGCCCCCCTTATTGCACCAACAGCAGTAACAGCCAGTCGAATAGGGCGGGAATGAAAGCCGGAAGCCATCCCGAATTTTTCCGAGCCGCGGGCTTTGCCGCCCCGGCCGGACGCGGACCCGCAGAACCGGGGTCTTGGGGTGGCCCAGACATCGCTGCGTAGCGATGTGCGGGAACCTTATTTTGACAATGAACACCACAAGACAGGAGAAGAATCAGATGTACCAGATGCAATCAAGACATAACGGTTGGATGAGCTTTTCATTGGCGTGTTGCGCCCTGGCCCTGGTTGTCCTCGTCTCGGGCTGCCCGACTGCCGGTGGCGGTGGAGGTCTCGGCCCAATGGGAGAAGACCAACCCGGCCAAGCTACCGGGCAAGGCCAGAATGAAGGGCAAGGCCAAGGCTCCGAAGAGGAGCAGGGCCAACCCGGAGGCGAGGGCCAACCCCCGGCCGATGAACCGGACCCGGGCGACGATCCGGATCCGGGTGACGAAGAAGGTGACGACGAGCCCGAAAATACCGCTCCCCTAGCCGATGCAGGCGACGATCAGTCGGTCACCGGCGGCGACGCCGTCATGTTGGACGGTTCGGGCAGCTCCGATCCCGACGGCGACGACCTGGCCTACGCTTGGATGCAGATCGCCGGGCCCGACGTGACCCTGACAGACGACGACACCGCCTCGCCCACCTTCACCGCACCGGACGAGGACACCACGCTGACTTTCGAGCTAACCGCCGACGACGGCATGGGGGGCAGTGACACGGACACCATGGATGTCATCGTCACCCAGGCTACGATCCCGCAGTTGTACATCACCAACCTGACCGGCAACAGTGTCACCAGCTATCAGTACCCCGCATCAGTCAACGGCAACATCGCCCCCGACACCAACCTACAGGGGGTCAACACCTTCCTGGACGTGCCCGCCGACGTGGTGGTCAACCCGGCCAACGACCTGCTGGTGGTCAATTTCTCAGGCCTTTCCATCACCACCTACATGGATGCCCCCACCACCAACGGCAATCTGGAGCCCGACGGCAACGTGGTCGGGGCGGCCACTCTGTTGGACTTCCCCGCATCGCTGGCCATCACCCCGTCGGACCAGTTGATCGTGGCCGACTTTGTGGCCAACGAATTGCACACCTTTGAGAATACAACCCAGGCTACCTTTAACGGCAACCTGGCGCCTGTGCGTACCGTGACCAGTGCCGATTTTTCGGCACCGAGCGGGATCAACTTCGGCGACGACGGGGACCTTTATGTGGCCAACTCGGGCGCTACCAACGTCCTGGTGTTTGCCGACGCCGCCAACCTCAACGGTGATTTCACGGCCACGCGAATCATCGAGAGCGCGGCGTTTACGGGTGTCTTCGATGTCTTCGTGGACGGTGACGACAACCTGTTCGTGGTCGATCCCAGTGGGTTCATCTTCACCTTCAACGATGCGTCCAGCCTCAACGGGATGCAGGCCCCCGACTTCACGTTGGACGTGCCCGGGGCTGGGTCCCTGACGGCCGTGGCGGTGGACTCGGACGGCACGGGCTACATCGTGGACCGGACCAACGACGCCATCTACGTCTACGATAACCTCGCCAACCGCAACGGGGCCATCAACCCCGACCGCACCATCCAAGGTGCTCAGACGCAACTGGACGGCCCCATTCGGCTGTACCTGGCCGAATAAGCCGATGCAACGCGCCTAAACCGCAACGCTGTCCGAAGGGTATCAACCCTCCGGGCAGCGTTGTGTTGAGGCTGTTTGGGAATCCTGATAGCGGGGCGAGAAATGATTCTCGCTCCAGCTTTTTTGCCTGGTGCGAGAATCCTCGCTGGTGCGAGAATCCTTTCTCGCACTCCGCCCGGCGGGAAGCCTTTCCCGCCATGCTGCGGGATGGGAATCCCGCAACAACGTGGCGAGATAGGAATCTCGCCCCAGCATGGCAGCATCGTGGGGATTCTCGCCCCAGGTTTTCACACACCCTCTGAAAGGTCCATTACCCTACCAGCTCGTCGTGGAGGTGGTGGCAAAACCGATCGGTCATTCCGGCCATGTAGTCACAAATGACGCGGTGGGCACCTTGTTCGGGTATGCGGTCGGCGAATCGCTGGGGGAGGCGCTGGGGGTCTCGCAATAGGGTGGCGAACAGGGTGGATACCGTTCGGCTAGCCTGGGCGTCCATGTCGATGAGTTTGGGGTGGTGGTAGACGTTTTGGCGTAGGAATTGTTCGAGGTTGGCCAATAGCGCTTCGACGGGGCTGGAGAGGGCGACCACCGGTTGAGCGTGTTGATAGATACCTTGAACCGTGGTGAGGCCTGCCCGGTCGATTCGGCGAGAGGTTTCCTGAACGGCATCGGTCACAAGCGTGTCCAACATGGCATTGAGCACGGGCCGACGGACGGCCGGTAGATTCGCCTGGGGACACGCGGCCCGAATCGGGGCAGCGGCTTGGGCCCAAAGCTGGACCTGGGCCAAGG
>JBHHVM010000197.1:0-6667 GCA_046754265.1 Phycisphaerae bacterium | reverse complement strand
CGGCAAGGTCGTCAAAATGGTCCACCTGTTGTTGCTGGACTTGCCGCTGACTTACCAATATCGAGTCGTGTTCATGCGCCGGCACATCGACGAAGTCATCAAATCGCAGAACATCATGCTGGATCGCAAAGGCAAGGGCGGCGGTGATCTGCCGGTCGAGCGTATGAAGCAGATTTTCTTGGCCCAGATCGATAAGGTGTCAAAGTACGTCGATGCCCACGACAACTTTCAGATGTTGGAGATCGACTACAACGACGTCATGTCCGATCCGGGCCCAGCCGTCCAACGGGTCAACGAATTGTTGGGCGGGGCATTAGACACCACAGCCATGGGTGCGGTCGTGGACCCGGCGTTGTACCGGAACCGCAGTCAGTAACAGCCACGTCTTCCGTCGTTCGTTTGGGAGAGCGCCAGCCCATCCTGCCAACCGGATTTCGATCCAGGCCGGCGGGTCGGGAAGGATTCACCCGGTCAAGTCAGCGCGTGGCCCACCGCCTCAATCACCGTTTGTTTGACCCGGTCGATGGTTCCCTCCAATCGGGCCGCCGCTGCCCGCTGGTGTCCGCCGCCTCCGAACGTTTTGGCCAGCGCGGAAACATCGACGTCGGCCCGATCCGTGGTGGGGGGTTTGCTCCGAAAGCTGACCCGCACCCGGCCGTCGTCCTGTTCGACCAGCAGCACCGACACGTCTACCGTGGCAATTTGAAGCGGATAGTTCACCAGGTCCTCCGTGTCGGCGGGCACAGCCCCGGTCTCCTGAAACGTGCGTCGCGTCAATGTCAAGACCGCCAAGCGGTCCTGATGGTGTAACTGGGCTTGGGCCAGGGCGGCGGCGATCAACCGGAACCGGGCGGGCGATTCGCTCTGATAGATGTGCTCGTGGACGGCCGCCGGTCGAACCCCGGCCCCCACCAACTCGGCCGCTGCAGCCAAGGTGCGCTGGTCGGTGTTCGAGAAACGAAACCAACCGGTGTCGGTGGCCAGGCCGACGTAGAGCGCGATACGGGCCGGCTCGTTCAACTCCCAGCCAACGTGTCGGGCCCATTCGTAGAGTACCAAACAAGTGGCACTGGCCTGGGGGTCGATGACATGGTGGTCGCCCAACTCGTCGCGGGTGACGTGATGATCGACCACCAGTGTCGGCAGGTGCGACTGACGCAGCCAGTCAGCCACCGGCTCGAGCTGGGCGTATGCGCACGTGTCCAGGATCATAATCGCGTCGGCGTGGTTGAATGCCGAGTGACTTGGGCCGTCGGTGACCTCGGGCGTGTCTTCGCCCGGCAGCCAGGCGTATCGCGCTTGCAACGGCTCGAACAGCAGGGCGGTCGGCTGGTGCCCAAGGGCCGAAAGGATCTGCCGCATGGCGCACAACGATCCGATGGCGTCGCCGTCGGCCCGGGCGTGCGAGAGCAGTAGGGGCCTGTGCCATCCAGCGACCACTTGGGCCATGCTGGCGAACTTCTGTCGATCCGGTTTGATGTCGGGTCGTGTCATGAACTGCTGGCCCGTGTTCGAAACTGGGGCTCGGGCTGCCCATCGGCGCGGGTACGCACGAACTCAACGTCCCGGGCGATTTGATCGCCAAGGGCTTGCGGCGATTCGAAGCGGCGCTGAGCACGAATCCAGTGTCCGAACTCCAGTTGCAAGCGCCGCCCATGAAGGTCCTGATGGGTGTCGATCAAGTGGGCCTCTATTTGTCGGGCAGGGGCCCCGCCTGGGCTGTCAAATGTTGGCGTGGACCCGATGCTGATCGCCGCCAACCAGGGTAGGTCCTTTGACGATGACGCGTCGGTCGGCCTGGCAAAACCGGCATAAACCCCGTCGGGGGGCACCAGTTGATCCTGCACGGCCAAGTTGGCGGTGGGGAAGCCCAGGTCGGTGCCGCGATGATGGCCGGCCACAACATCTCCAAACAATGCATAACGGTGTCCGGCCGCCAGGTGGGCGTCATGGACCCGGGCGGCGGCCAGCAGTTGGCGAATCAGGGAACTCGAGACCACCGCGGCGCGTTGGTCGGTTAGGTCAACGGTCACCGGATCGACCACCTGGACCTCGAAACCATACCGTGGCCCCAACTCTTGAAGCGTTTGCGTGCTGCCTTTGCGACCCAGGCCAAACCCGAAGGACCGGCCCTCCACCATGAAGCGCGGGCAAAACCGTTGGGCAATGCGGGCCACGAAAGCTTCCGGCTCCAGAGACAGTAGGGCGGGCGTGGCATCAGCCACCACGGCCAGGTCCACTCCGGCCCGACTGAAGTGCGCCAGCTTTTCGTCCAGGGGCATCAAACGAGGGGGGGCCTTTTGCGGGGCCACGATGGCCATTGGATGGGGCTCGAAGGTCAGGACCGCCAACGGGACGGCGGTCTGCTCCGCCAGCGCCTTGGATCGGGCGATGATGCCCTGATGACCTCGATGCACACCGTCAAAATTGCCCACGGTCAACACCGAACTGGGCAGCGGCGCTTCGATCGCTTCCAGACCCCGGATCACTCTCACATCAGTTAGGATAGACGGGCAGGGTGATTCCCGCAATCGCCGACCCGGGCGCCGATTGCCACGCCCGACCTCCCACCGGTGAGTCTGCTCAATCGGATTCGACAAACCCCCAGCCGTTGACAGAAGGGCACCTGGCCCGATGATTGCCCACATGCCCGAGAGTCCCGAGCCGGGCCCGATCGACGTGGCCCTGACGATGGATCAAAACCTCTACACTCGAATGTGGGAGGCGGTGCGGCATTTGTGCGTCGGGTTGGTGGATCAGAACGTTCGGGTGCGGTTGCTGTCGAGTTGGGCCGGCGCCGAAGAATTGACCTTGGGCCCGATCCAAACGGTCGTGCATCAGGAACTGACCTGGCCATTTCGGCGTCAGCGGCTCAGGCCGTTGATCGACGCCCTGGCAGTCCGTAAGCCGACCGTCATTCATGCCCTTTGTGCCGACACCTATTGGAGCGGTGCCCAGCTGGCAGCCGCTTTCGACATCGACTTGGTGCTCTATGTCACCGGCATGAAAGACCTCATCGGCCTAGAGCAGCTCGAGGCCCACCGGGTCAGCCATGTCGTGGCAGCCAGCGCACCGCTGCTCGACGCCGTTCGCCAGACCGAGCGGATTGACGCGGATGCCCAGAGTCTCATTCGCCCCGGAATGCTGCGGTCGGATGGGGCCACTTGCTTCCTGAATGCAGGGCAGATGGTCAGCATGTTGTGCACGTCAGACCTGACCGACTCCAGCGGTGTGGACCAGCTATTGCGGGCGGTTCGTATCCTGCGCGATCGAGACCGCGACTTGCTGCTATTCCTATCCGGAAGCGGACCCAAAGAAAGACAGCTTCGTCGGCTGGTCCGGGAGTTGGGGATATCCTCCTGCGTGACTTTCGCCCGCCCGCGCGCGGACGCCAGCCAAGTTATGGCCGGGGCGGACATCTCGGTGCAGCCGGCGCCCGAAACAGCCCTGAGCGCCGCCTCGCTCCTGGCCATGGCCACGGGGACGGCCGTCGTGTGTTGCGCAGGGGGCATGATCGATCATTGTTTGGACGGCCAAACTGCCGTGGTCTGCGCCGACAACCAGCCGGCCGCCCTGGCTGACGGCATCGAGCGATTGCTCGCCGATCCCGAGGGGGCCCGGAGCATGGCCCTGGCGGGAATTGAGCACATCAAGAAGTACCACGGCGTTAGCGCCATGGCCCAGCAGTTGACTCAACTCTATGAACGGTTGGGCCTGCGCCGTCGCACCTTCAGCCTCCAGGAACAAAACGGCGGCCCCTCGATGCAGACCTAGCCTTCTCCTCAGACCCGCCCTGGGTTGGCTTGGCCCCTACCGGAGGCATATTCAGCCCGATGTACTTCTCCCGCACCGCGTACAGGGCCAAGTGTACCCGATCGTGGATATCGAGCTTGGACATGATGTTTTCCACGTGCCGTTCAATCGTGTGCAACGACAGAGTCATCAGGGCAGCCATGTCTTTCTTCGAAGCACCGCGAGCTAGATATTGGAGCACTTCAATCTCGCGAGGCGTCAGCCCGTCGGAGCTACTGGCCACCAAATGGGATTTCTTCGATGCATGACTCTCGACCGCCCGACGCCCACGAGCGGTCGAAGCAATGTATCGCTCGCCCACCGCCACCGACCGAATGGCGGCCAGAAGCGCCTCGAATGAGCAGGTCTTGAGCACATATCCGCGGGCCCCCACACGCATGGCCTGTCGAAAATAATGGTCACTCTCAACCGGGCTGAAGAAAACCCCGGCCGTACCCGGCGCCAGGGCCAGGATCTGACGCATGGCCTCGAACGCTGAGACTCCGGGCATCTCCACATCCATGACCACAACCGCCGGCTTGACACGCAGGGCCTCGGTCAGGGCACCGCTCGAGTCGGCCGCCTGAGCCACAACGGACAGATCAGGCTCAAGGTCAAGTCGCTGAGCAATGGCCCATCGGGCTGCTTCATGGTCGTCGGCCAGCAGCATAGTGGTCGCCGTCGTCCTCATCGATGTCCTGCCTGCCCTCCTAACCGACGACGGTGCGCTGGGCTGCCAAGCTGGGCGGCCTAACGTCGCCCCCCCCCCGAGCCATAGGCCCCCAGCCGTCGTGGCCGGTTGCAGTGAACCTCAACCGGGCAGGGCGTCCTGGGCGGCTTCAACCGCCCGGCGAGGGCGGTCGACCCACCAGCTCCCGGGGCATCCCCGAGGCCTGCTCAGCGCGGTCCGGGCTGCGCTGTCGGCCAACTCGAATTCTCCAGCCCGATTCTCCCCGGCCGTCCCCGTGGGGCCTCTGACACGCCCGCCACGTCATCCGCGAAACTGTTTTACCGGACGTTCCTTACTCTCGGAGATGTGCCGCTTGGGCGGTATAGGAAAAATGCCTATCGCCGCCCCCCAAGGGGCAACTACCGTGCCCTTGGGCCGCCGTCCGCTCTTTTGATAGGCGAGCCGCTCGCGCGATCAAGCGGCAACACCCCCCGCCAAGCCGCCCAAGCACGAAGTGGGCTCTCGGGGCCTTCCCGTCTAAGTTGACCCGCCGGCCCAGGCTGACTCCCGCCGCCTGGTCGCCGATCTGCGGCTTGCCATATCCTATTATAATATTATAATAGGACCATAGGATAATAGAGTATTATACTCGGCCCGCTCGGGCCTGAAACAGATGGAGGGCTGAACATGGCAGGCAAGACGTCGGGCGTCGGCGGATCGAAGGTCACTCGCAGCGAGGCCCAAAGACGATCCCGGTTAACTGCGTCCTCCAAAGCCAAGCGGTCCAAGGGCAGGCCGAATGTTCCGGCCCCAGGCCAGGCCTGGGCAGGTGCGAAGGTGACCAAGCTCACCGGCCGGGTCGTCGAAAAGCTGGTTGGCTATGGGGCGCCGGGTAGGGGACGCCGTCCGCCGGTGCTGGCGGCCGTGGTTGCCGTTCAGGACAGCGGACAAGCACAAACGGACCGTTTCGGGGTTGCGGCCAATGTGACCAGCCCGGCGGCGGGTCGGAAGGGCGGGGTATTGGCCAAAGTCAAGGCTGCTGCGGCACTGGCTCGGCGCATCAGGGTTGAGGAAGTGGCCGGGCTGCTCGCCGCTGCCGGCAGCGCCCATCGCTTGCGCGTCTTGGCCAAGCTCCTGGAAGGCCCGGCCAATTACCAGACGCTGGTGCGGGCGACCAAGCTAAAATCGGGGCCACTCTATCATCACATCGCTGAGCTTCGCGCAGCCGGCCTGGTCCGTCCCAGACAGCATGACCTTTACTCGTTGACCCGGGGTGGCCGAAACTTGATTCTGGTAGTGTTGACCTTGCCGTCACTGACCAAGGACCAAAGGCCGACGCCCGGTTAGCTTTCGCAAGGACCGCCGCCTAGCCGCCACCACGAAGCAATGACGTAAAGTGCTTGTTGACAGGGAGTTATGTACGAATCAGCTCTGGCTGTTGTAACTTCTGTCAGACCCTGTCCATAACGTCCGATAATATATGTTCCGTTGCATTGCTCGGTAGGGGAGTGGCAGCCGACGCTTCACTGTGCTCCGCCTGGGTCGTGGGATGTCGCTGTGCCCCCCCCCCTGTCCGGACGCGACGGGCGGACCCGCTTTCAGTTATACCCCTCAGATTATCCTACCGTCGCCGACTCCGACCTCGTCGGCTGCGCGAGTTGGTCTTGCTGTCGTCATCCTTGGCATTGTTGTATTTGCTCAGGTTTTCGGCGTGTTTGGGTTCAATCGTTTTGCGATTGATCTCGTATTGGTAAACGATCATTTTTTGTGAGGCCCCATCGACGACGTAAAGGACCTCTTGGTTGCGCTGTAACTGCCCGGTGATCAGCAGATAGTCGCCACCTTGGGCATTCATGCTGTTGGCTTGGACGCTCTGCGGCTGAGTTTGGACCACCAGCAGGCCCACCAGGAGGATCACTGCGGTCGTACTGAGGATGCCGATGGCGAAATTCTTGGAATCCATGGTGATTTCCCCCGGTTATTTGCCGCGCCGGAAGTCGCCTTCCAGATTACGGCTGGCCACTCGTTCAAGTTTGCCGTCGAGTTTTCGACTGGGAACAAAGGCGTGCAGTTGGCGCTCGGGCAGGTCCAGCAGGTAGAGCACGTCATAGTCCTCGTCGACTTCGCAGGTTACGCCGATGTAGTTGGACCCAGCCCCCACGCGTTGGGCGTAGGCCGCCGGCAGCGAATAGGCGTTCAAGATCA
>JBHHVM010000196.1:0-6670 GCA_046754265.1 Phycisphaerae bacterium | reverse complement strand
TTCATGTAGTGCTCTTGGTTTTGCACGGGGCCCAGCAGCAACGGCTTGGTCAAATCGATCATGGCTGGCACGCGGGGGCGCTTTGGCCCGAACAATTCGCGCTGGGCGGCGGTGGGCGAGTCGATCAGATCGTCCGGCGACCCCAGGAAGCGGCGAATCAACTCGGCTTCGTGCATATAGAAGGTGCGTTCCAGGTGGGAGGTCAAAAACCCGTCCTGGGCGTTAATGCCCGGCGTCAGGCTCAGCTCAGCCACGCGCCGCAGAATCAGGGCCTGGTCGGCCGCCTGCTGGGCGTCCTTGGCGAAGAGAACGATCCACCCGGTATCCAGTGCCGCGTAAATGTCATCGTGGCCGCAGTGTACGTTCAGGGCGTGCTTGGTCAGGGCCCGGGCCGAGACCTCCAGGATCATGGTCGAGCACTTGCCCGGGGCGTGATAGTACTGCTCCAACCCGTAGACGATGCCCTGCCCGGAAGTGAAGTTGACGGTCCGCTTGCCGGTCACCGAAAGGGCGATGGCCCCGCCTTGGGCGGCGTGCTCACCCTCGGCTTCGATGGCGATTTTGGGTCGGCCAAAGACGTTGAGCTTACCTTCGGCAAAGGCCTGCTGGTACATCTCGCCCATCTCGGTCGAAGGCGTGATGGGGTAAAAGACGCCGCCGTCGGTGATACGGGCCTCGGTGTAATAGGCGACCAGTTGGTTGCCGTTGGTGGTGATGCGGATTCCGGGGTATGGGGGATTGTCTTTCATCGCTGACCTGCTTTGCGGATCCAACTTTGTGGAATGTCGATTCAACGTTGCTCCCGTCATGGATTATATCCGATCTTTTGCGAGCCGTATACTTTGGTTGTGTCGTTCCAGCGGCGCGCGCTGAAACTGTTTCATTTCGGCGACAGCTTGGTCGAGGAAGACCGGCTGACCTGTCGCCACAGGCACTCGCCACGCCCACACCGCCCGCGGCGAGTCGCCACCCACGTTACTCTGAGTCCTTCTTCTTGGCCTCGGCAATGACCTGCTGCTGAACGTTGCTTGGCACCTGCTCGTAGTGCGAAAACTCCAGGCTATAACTGCCCCTTCCGCCGGTTATGCTGGACAATCTAGAGTGATAGTCCGCCACCTCCGCCAGTGGGACCGAGGCGCTGATCACCGACATACCGCCGGGCATCATGTCCTGGCCCTGCGGCCGACCCCGACGCGAAGCCAGGTCGCCCTGCAAGTCGCCGACGTTTTCGGTGGGGGCGATCACCTCGATGTGCACGATGGGCTCCAGCAGAATGGGCTTGCACTGCATGAACGCATGCTTAAAGACCTCGCGCCCGGCAATCTGAAAGGCGATGTCTTTACTATCGACCGGGTGGGTCTTCCCATCGACCAGTTCGACCTTCACATCCACGACCGGATAACCCGCCAGCACGCCGTTGGCCATCTGGGCCCGGATGCCCTTGTCCACGCTGGGCCGATAAGATTGGTCGATGGCCCCGCCAAAAATCTTGTCCACGAACTCATAGCCAGCCCCGCGTTCGTTGGGCAGCATGTTGACAAAGACCCGGGCAAACTGGCCCGCGCCGCCGGACTGTTTCTTGTGCGTGTACTCGACGCTCTCAGCCGCTACGGTGACGGTCTCCCGGTAGGGGATTTTGGGCTTGTGGGTCACCACCTCGAGCTTCTGATGATGGGCCAGGCGCTCCAACAACGTGCGCAGGTGCAAGTCGCCCGTCCCCCGAATGACCATCTCGTGCGTGCCGGAATCGCGGTCCACTTGAAAGCAGGGGTCTTGATCGGCGAAATGGCGCAGGGCCATGGCGATCTTGTCCTCCGTGCCGCGGGTCTTGGCTTCGATGGCCAGGGCGAACATCGGCTTGGGCAAATCGGGCATGGCGATCTTGCCGCCTTCGGAGGCGTAGACCGTGTCCCCGATGTGAACATCCACCTTGGCCAGGGTCACGATGTCGCCGGCCACCGCCGCTTCAATGTCGCTGTGCTCGCCCCCTTGAAAACGAAGAATGTGACCGGGCCTCATGCCTTTGGGTTGTTCCAAGGTCTTGATGGACTGGTCGCTGGTCAGCTTGCCACGATGGACACGAATGTAGGAATACTTGATGTGACTCTTGGGGTCGGTGCTGTTCTTGAAGACCTGCCCCACAAAAGACCCCGAGGGGTCCGGTTCAATGGGGGTCTCCTTGTCGCCGTCGACCAGAACTCGCTTCTTCCCCAGGGTCGGGTCCGGGGCCAGCCGGACCACCGCATCAAGAAACTCCGACACCCCCGTCCCACCAACCGCGTCGGTGAACAAAATGGGAACAAAAGCGCCGGAAGCCACCGCCCCGGGGGCGGCGTTTAGCACCTCCTCTTCAGTAGCTTCGCCGCCCAGGTATTTCTCCATCAACTCGTCGTCGGCCCCGACTATGGCTTCGAGCACCGCTTCGTGGGCGCTGGCCAGGTCGCCGAAATCGGTGGCCCCGGACCTGTTCGTCAGGCAGTCGATCACCTTGGATCGGCCGTCGGCGGGCAGGTTGGCCGGCACGCATTCGGCGCCGAACGACTCTTGGATCTGCCCCACCAGCTCTTCCAGATTGGCGTTCTGGGCGTCGATCTTGTTGATCACAATCATGCGGGCCACGCCGTAGGCCGCCGCCCGCTGCATCATCTTGCGACTATTGACCTCGATGCCGCTGGTGGCGTTAATCACCGTCACCGCCGTCTCCACCCCGGCCAGGGCGCTGATGGCCGGTCCGGCAAAGTCCGTGGTGCCCGGTGTGTCGATCAGATTGATGTGGGTGTCCTGATGGCCCAGCGAACAGAGGGTTGAGTCCAGCGAATGCCCCTTATCCCGCTCCTCGTCGGTGTAGTCCAGGCAGGACGTCTTCTCGGCCACGCTGCCCTGCCGGCTGGTGGCGCCAGCCTTGAACAAACAGGCCTCTGCCAGGGTGGTCTTGCCGGCGCTGCCGTGACCGACCAGGGCGATGTTGCGATACTGTTTGACTGGATAGATGGGCATTGGATCCTCCTGCAAAGGCCGATTCTACTCGCGGCAAACCCACCGATCGAACGTGGACTCAAGGCGTAGAACCGGTGGGCTCAGCCGATACACCGTGAACTCTGGATTCTAAGGTTGGCGGCCCCGGGACGCCAGGGGTCCGGGAGGCCGGTTCGACCCTTTAGCCGACGCGGACGCAGCCAAAGGGTGCTATGGACAGGTCTGGTGAACGTATCTGGAAGTGCTTGACGGTCTGTCAACCCTGGGCCTGGTGCATCGTCCATGGTCCCAAGCAATGGGAGAACCGTTCCTGGCGATGCCACTACCGGGGGCCTCTGCTCATCCACGCGGGGCGGTCGCGGGCCCGGCTCACCCCCGAGGTCTACGATTGGCTCAGCCGGCGGGGCATCGAGCCTCCGCCGCCGCAGCAACTGGTCTACGGGGCCATCATCGGCGTGTGCAAACTGGTGGATTGTCTGCCGGTCGAACAACTCCCAACCGATCCCTGGGCCGACGGCCCCTGGTGCCTCAAACTCGCCGACGCCCGCCCCCTGCCCCAGCCCATCCCCTGCCAAGGCAAACTCAGACTATTCGATGCCAAACTGGCCGCCGATCAAGTCAGTTTGCTGAAAAGCACCCTCGCAGCCGATGCCCCCGCCTGCAGGCAAGGCCCTTCATATGACACCATAGAACCAGTTCTGTGACCAGTGAAAAAGGGTGTCATCGTAAACCGACGACACCCCGGAACAGTTTGAAAGGAACAATCGCGACCGAGCCGGTGCCCTGCGACTAAGGGCCAAACACGCTATTTGACCTCCACATCGGCAGGGGCGCCCTGATAGGCTATCTGCGGGGTGGCTTGGCCCAACAACTGGGCCCGCATGACCAACAAGGCCGTCTCCAACTGCGGGTCGATCTCTGGGAAATCGTTGGTGTCGGAGGGTAACAGCTCCTCTTTGGGTACATCGTCGGACTTTTTCGCCTCTGCTTCGTCCGAGTCGGCGTCAACCTCAGCCGGTTGATCGGTGTCTTTGGCTTCGCTGGCTTTGGCGTCGTCTTCTTCGGCAGGCTTCTGGTCCGGTGCAGCGTCTTCCGGTTTGGCCTCGGCCGCGTCTTCCGTGCCGTTGTCGTCGGCCTTGGCCAGATCGGGCCTGTTCAGCACGTTGGACTTGATGCGCATAAGGCGAACCCTGGCTCTCTCTTTGGGAACCAGTGCCACCTTAATGTTGGGATCGACGCCCCACACGGTGGCGTCTTCGGTCCGGTGCAGCGATTGGCCGCTGGGCAGGTAGTAGGCAGCCGTGGTCAGTTTCAGATGGGCTTCGCTGTTGCCCAACTGCATGAGGTTCTGCACGCTGAACTTCCCAAAAGTCCGCTCGCCGATGATAACAGCCCGCTTGTGATCCCGCAGGGCGCCGGACACGATCTCGCTGGCACTGGCGCTTTGCCCGTTGATCAGCACGATAAGGGGCAGATCCAGAAAAGGACCGGTCCGCTCGGCAGGAATGGGCCATTCGCGGACCCGCGGGCCCTTGGTGCTGACGATGCGGTCGCCCTTTTCCAGAAAGAGCTCGGACATGTTGACTGCCGAGGTCAGCAGACCGCCCGGGTTGTAGCGCAAGTCCAGGATCAAACCGGCAAGACTGGGCTTGGCATCGATCATCTCCTGCACTGTCTGCTGAAGATGGGCCACCGTGTTGCTCTGGAACGCACCCACCCGGAGGTAACCGATGCCCATCTCCGAATCGATGAGATGGTCCCACTTCTGCGGGTCCTTGGCGTTGCGGGCAATACCCTTGACCGATTGAATGGTGACCCGGGCCCGCTTGAGCTTGAATTCGAGTTCTTCGTCCACGTGGGGTCGGCGGATGGCCAGGGTCACCGTCGTGTCGATCGGACCGGTGATGATTTCCACCGCCTGGGTCAGCGACATGCCCTCGGTTGTTTGCCCGTCCACCTTGGTGATGACGTCGTTGGCCACAATGCCGGCGTAGTAGGCCGGCGAATCCTCCAGCGGGGTGACGACGGTGATTTGGCCGTTGACCTCGGAGATGCTGATGCCCACCCCGATGAAATCACCGCGGGTGTGCTTATCGAATTCGCGAAACTCCACTGGCCAAATGATGGAGCTGAAATCGTCCAGGGTGTCCATGGCCGCCGCCATGAACTCGCTGACCAGCAACTCTTCGGGCAACTGCACGGTCTGACGATTGATGCGCAACGCCCGGCGAAACAGGCTTGCGGTGTCCCGGTAACCGAACCGCGTCATGGTCTTGGCCTGGTCGATGCGGGCCTCGAGCCGTTGGGTGAATTCTTCGCGGTCCACTTCGTCGGTTAGAGATTCGAAGACCTTGGCCAGGGTGGCTGATTCTCCCAGGATGACCAACTGCTCCAAGCCGGCGATGGCCATCTCTCTGAAATCCGCGTCCGTCACGTAGTACTTGTCAATCTTGTACAGCGCGTTTTCAAGCATATTGGGCTCGATGCCAGCCAAGTAATCCCGCCACTTGCCCTCGGGCTTGTAGCTGACATCCAGGCGTGCGTGGGTCAGGCATTCCCGGCGGAGCTTATTGATGTCTTTGTCGTGCTCGAAGATTTCGGCAAGCTGGTAATAGACGGCGTGGGCTTCGAGCCACTTGCGTTCTTCGCGCAGGCCGGCCGCGTGAATCAAGGCGTCCTCGTACAATTCGCCCAGCCAGGGTTGGGCGCGGAACGCGTCGCGGTCGGCCGCGTTGTCGTAGGCACGCACCGCGGCAGCAACAGCGTTTTCGATGTTGCCTTTGGCGTGCTGCTCCTTGACCCAGCCGACGTACTTCTTGAGATCCGCCAGAGTCAATTCCTGGCGAGTCTTCTCCATTTCCTGGTGCTCGCGGAGCCAGTGGGCCACCCGCTGCCCCGGATCGCCGAGTTGTTCCAGCTCGGGCAGGTGGCTCTCAGCCGCCTCGAATTGCCCCGACGTGATTAAACCGACGCTCTGGGCCAGCACGTCCGACGGGGTGGTCGAAACAGGGCGGGCATCTTGCCCGGAGCTGGCTGGGGCAGGCCCGATCCCCAGCATCAAGACCCCTGAAATCACGGCTATCCGGGCGGCGGCAGACGGGGCGAACCTCATAGCAACTCCTTATTCACGCGCAAACCACAACATTCAGTAACGGTGTGGTGGGACCAATTCTGACGACACGGGATGCCCGACGCCTCTTTCGATACCAGTATCGTCCGGCGCCCCTTGATTATGTCGGCCCGAACGAGCCTCCGAGACGATTCATTATAAGAGGGCCCCACGGGCCAGTCCAACGGCCCTGGCCACATCCGGTCCGGGACCCGTTTTTTGACAGTCCAGCGCCATAACAGACGGTCCACACGGAGGATACCGCTGTGGGCCCACGTGTCGCCTGCGGCCAAACGGGTGCTCCCGGTGCGAATTATCGGCGCTGAGGCGCGGGAACCCGCCGGACCGGTTGGCCGTATGACCGGCGCTACCGGTGCAACCCGCACCGCCCCGTTGTCATCTATTTTACCCGGCGGTAAGGTCAAAGGTTTGCTAAACCACGGCCCGAATACGTCGAAACCTGTCCAGGCGTACCGGGCCAACCCCCCAATCTTGCCGAGCTTGGGTTGTGGAACAGTTCAAGGCCAGGAGAGGTCAACGTGTCCGAACGCAAGGTCCTGCGGATCGTCGGGGCCCGCCAGCACA
>JBHHVM010000195.1:0-6680 GCA_046754265.1 Phycisphaerae bacterium | reverse complement strand
GTGGCCCGCGCATCCCGCGCCGGCGTCATGCGAACAGGCAGCAACGCCTCGCCGCTGTCAATGCGGGCTTCCAGGGCCGCCAGAAGGGCCCGCAGAGCTTCCCACTGAGCGCGCGGAATATGCTTCCCCTCGCCGGAAGCGGCCAAGCCAATACGAATCATCCCATCGTTGAGCCGCAGGTCTTGTCGCTGCCAGGCCGGTAGCGGCTGGAGTTGTCCATTCAAGCCCACCAGAAAGTGCAGGTCCTTCCGCGGCGCCCGGGCCGTTAGCAGGTTGGCGGAAGGTTGGTCTTGATGAAGGGCCAACACTTCGATGCCGGCCCAGGGCGGCATGGATTCGACGAAACGATTGCCCACGGCCTCTCGGGCCTGGCGGCGGGTCAGCAGTGGGTTCTGATGGGTGGTGTTGCCGTCGGCGGCGGGGGGTAGCGGTTCCAACCAGGCGAGCAACAAGGTGCCGCCGATCATCGAAAGGGCCAGCGTGGCCAGGGCCTTGAACGTCCTTGCTCGAGGTTGCATGGATACCCGGAATAGAGCCCGGTAACAGCGCGACCGTTTCCAACCGTCGCGTCTATAGAGGCGTTCTACCGAAGTTATCGGTCATACTCAAGGGTTCGGTTCGACGTTTTTCAAGTTTTTGCCGACCCTCACGCTTCCCCAAGCGGGCGATGGGGCCCGGGACTCTCAATCATCATTGGGCCTGCTGCTTGGCTTGCCGGGCCTTGTCGAGTCCTGCGCGGGCAAACCTCGATTTGGGATCGATTTTCAACGCCCGTTCGCACAGGGCGATGGCTTCATCGTATTGGCCGCGCTTGCGAAGAACGGCAGCCAGCCGTACGTGGGCGCTAACCAGGAACGTCTGTTGTTTTACCGGGCGACGAATGTTGTTCTTGATGATGGCCCGGTAAAGCGGCTCAGCCTCGGCGAATCGCTGCTGGCGCCGGTACATCTCAGCCAGGCGGTACAGATAGTTAGGCCGGCGCGGTTTCTGCTTGAGGGCGAGCTTGTACTCGGCAATGGCCTCCTCGGTGCGATTCAACAGGCTCAGCGCCCGGGCCCGGGCGTCGTGGGCTTGATGAAGCCTCGGGTTGGTCAGGGCGGCCTTTCGATAACACTCGGCCGCCAACTCGGCCCAATGGCGGACGTTGGCCTCGTAGGTCTTGGCCTCTTCTTCGGCGGCGGCCCGCGATTCGGGGTCGTCGCCCGCCTGCTCGCGGACCTTCCGAGCTTTTTGCGACTCCTTGGGCACCTTGCGCTTGTAGATGTTGCCCAGGTTGTAATGCCCCGGCCAGCATTCCGGGTTGCGGGCCAGCGTGTATTCCCAGAAGGTCTGCCCGTTCTTCCACACGTTCTTGTTGTGGAAGAAGCTGTCGGTCCCCAACGCAGCCAGCACCCCAGCCAACAGCACGGTCAGGGCTGGGCTCACGATTCGAGTCGGGCCCAGGCGCCTCCGCACCGCATCCAGTGCCAAGGCAAAACATAGGAACAGACCGATCCCAGCCGTGTACACGAAGTGGTCAGCCACGAAGGAAAACTGCGTATAGTTGAAGGAGATAAGCCCCAGCATGGGCGATAGGCTGATCACGTAATGGGCCAGACCCCAATTGGCCTGGTCGGGGATGCGCCGGCGCAGGGTCCACAAAATCCAGACGGTGGCAGGGATGGCTGCCAGCGCCGTGAAAAATAAGGCCCAGTGACCCGGTATGTCCCAACGTGAATAAACGCCTGGAAAATGGACCGGCACCAGAATCTTGAACGGATAAAACCAAACGGCCCCAGCCGCCGCAAAGGGCCGCAGATACTCTTCTAAGGGGACCATGGTGCTACCGGCGTTACCCCGTTCGATCTCGGCGATCTTCTTGGCGAAGGCAAAACCGATGACCAGCATCGGCGCCGCTTTGGCCCAGCTTTGCCAGCGCCAACGCCGTTCGATCAGCCGATCGCACAGGATGGCTGTGGCCGGCAGGGTCAGCATGGCCACCTTGCTCAACAGGGCCAGAATGAACAGCACGAAACACACGCCGTACCGCCACCAGGCCGGGTTGCGCGTGTGCTTGATCCACACTCCCAGCGACAACAAGTAGATCAAATTGGACAGCACGTTCTTGCGCTCGGCCGCCCAGGCCACCGACGCCACGTTGATCGGGTGTACCGCAAACAACCCCGCCGTCAGCCAGGCCACCCAAGGTCTGACCCCCAGCAGCCTCAGCAGCCAAACCACCAACGCCGCGTTCAGGGCGTGCAGAATCGTGTTGGTCAGATGGAAGATCCACGGCTCGAACCCGCGGTCCGTCGGGTGGACGCCTTTATAGCTTTCCTTGGCCTGCTCGTCGTGGCGCCACAGCGTGATCTTATGCTCCAGCCAAAACGTGCTGAAGACCATGGGGTAGTACTGGTTGTGCTTCTCATCAAGGTCCCAGATACGCCAGATGCCGCCGCGCTCCGCCACGTAGTCGTTCTTGCTCAGGTAGTCGTGGTCGTCCCAATTGACAAAGTCGTTGTGGACCGTGGGCCAATACACCACCAGCCCAGCCAACAGCGACATGCCCGCGATCAGCCACCACACCCCCGCCCGCCCGGGCCCCACCGGCAACAGCTCGGGCGCCTCCACCATCAGGCTGCGACCCCGCTGACCCTTTCCGGCGGTCCGGTCTCTTCTTCCGCTGTTTTTGTTACGAATCGTGCCCACCGCGGCATTGTAGCGGCCGATCCAGGCCTCGTCACGGTGCTGCGCTCGGGTTGAAACGTCGCGGCGTCCCCGGGGGCAGGTCGCCGAACAGGTCGAAGCACACCGCGTCGTACCAATCCATGCCCCAGTCGGCTCGGCCATGAAGCAACAGACCGGCCACCGCCACCGGCGCGAACGGCTGATGCTTGACGATGAACGGCACCACCGAGTCGGGCTCATCGAAGCACCAGGCCAGCTCGTCGTGCTCTTGATCGGCAGCCTGCACGTCGAAACGGGCCTCGACTTGGGCCCGACTTAGCCGCAACGCCGCCTCGAAGATCATCTCCGGCTGCAACACGCCCAGGTCGCGCACCAACCCCAGGCACACCATGGCTGTGATATCTTCGCCAGCTACTTCCAACTCCTCGGTCACCTCGCGGGCCATGGCTGCAAAGACGTCCGCCTTCTGGTCGGCGTCGCAGTCGCCCGGCTCCACCGTGCCGCCGATCGCGTGGTAATACCCCGCGTGACAGGCCACGTTCTGATTGCGCCGTCCGAACAGCAGATACCCGTCCGACGTGATGACCATGGCTGACGTGCCCAGCGGGTTCGCAAAGGCCTCCATGCCCAACCGGTCCACCTCGTCAGCCAGCAGGAAATTGGTGCCCAGAAACCGGCGGTAATCGGTGGGCCCCAGGTGCAGCAGCACCCCGTCGTCTTGGGGCTCCCATCGGACCAGCCGGATCATCGCCCCATTGTGCAGGTCCCGCCCCTCGCCCCGTGCCTCGGCCAGTTGATCGGCCCAATGTTGTTCGACGATCGCCTCCAACGCCGGTGACGTGTCAGGTCCGCGGCCGTCCCAACGCGTATCAACCTGCCCCGACCCCAGCCGCCGGGCGAAGTCGACGCAGAACGGCGGTTCACCCAAGGCCCCACCCTGCGCACCCGGTCGGAGTCGCTCCCATTCGATCACCTGCCCACACTCCGGGCAACGGTCCCCCGTCAACCCGGTCAGGTTGTAACCACACTTCCGACAGCGCAGGCCAGTGTCTTCCACGAAACAAACTCCGACAACCCGTTTCAATGGCCCAATACGAGCCGCGAGCTTCAGCTCGCGCGGACACTCCACAACTAAGGTCACCACAACGCACCGTACCGCGCTCCACCGGACCCGGCTACATCAGTCGCAGACCATGTGCTATCCCTCGGCTAGCTCGAGCGCGACGTCGCAAACGCTGCCATTCGGATTCACCCCATAATCACATGCACTCCGGCTCAACGGTTCGGCTGGCGGGGCGATTTTTGATGCATCCGCGACTATGCTAACGGCATGGACCGCGACGAAGTCTGCTCCAAGTTTCTCGATGCCTGCCCTTTTGACCTCTATCCGGTTCAGGAAGAGGCCCTTTTGGCCTGGTTCGAAGAACCCTCGGGCCTGTTGATTTGCGCCCCAACCGGCATGGGCAAGACCCTCATCGCCGAGGCGGCCATCTTCGAGGCCCTGCACACCCGCAAACGGCTGTATTACACCACACCGTTGATCGCCCTGACCGAACAGAAGTTCCGCGAGTTCCAAAACCAGGCTGAGGCGTGGGGCTTTGCCCGGGACGACATTGGCTTGGTCACCGGAAACCGCCGCGAGAATCCCGACGCCCTGGTGCGCGTGGTCGTGGCTGAAATCCTACTCAACCACCTGTTGGGCAAAGACCAGACCTTGGGTGACCTGGAACTCACCACCGCTGTGGTCATGGACGAGTTTCATTTCTTCAACGATTGGGACCGCGGAGTGGTTTGGGAGTTGTCCCTGGTCCTGCTGCCGGCCCACGTTCGTGTCATGCTCTTGTCAGCCACCGTGGGCAACCCCTTCGATTTTGCCCGTTGGCTGCGGACCGAACACGGGCGGAGCGTGCGGGTGATCAATTCCAACGAACGCCGCGTGCCGTTGGAGTTCAACTGGGTCGATGACCAACTCATGACCGAGCTGCTGCCCTCGATGATCTCCGACGATGACGCCGCCAATCGCGTGCCGGCCCTGGTGTTTTGTTTCAATCGCGATGAATGCTGGGAGGTGGCTGAACGCCTCAAAGGGTTGCCGTTGATTACCGCGCCTGCCCGTCAACAGATCGAAACTCTGTTGCACGAACACAAGGACGACTTTGTTGAAGGAGTCGGCCCCAAACTGCGCCAGATGCTGATCCGCGGCGTCGGCGTTCACCATGCCGGCGTGCTGCCCAAGCACAAAGAGATCGTCGAGATGCTCTTCAATCGCAAGTTGATCCCGCTGGTGATCTGCACCGAGACGCTGGCGGCTGGGATCAACCTGCCGGCGAGATCCGTGGTGTTGTCCACGCTTCTCAAAGGCCCGTTCGGTGACAAGAAGCTGGTGCCGGCTTCGGGGGCCCATCAGATGTTCGGCCGGGCGGGCAGGCCTCAGTTCGACAGCAAGGGCTACGTGTTCGCCCTGGCTCACGAAGACGACATCAAATACGCCAAGTGGAAAAAGAAGTTCGAGCAGATCGACCTCAACTCCAAGGATCCCGGCATCTTGCGGGCCCGCAAGCAGTTGGAGCGCAAACGTCCTAAGCGGCGCAAGACCGAGCAGTACTGGGTGCAAGGCCATTTCAACCAACTCATCCAGGCTGGGCCCGCCAACCTGCGCAGCGGAACCATGATCCCCTACCCCGTGTTGATCTACTTGCTGACCCAAACCGGATCGGTCACCGGCGCCAAACAGTTCCTGGCCAAGCGCTTCAATGAGCCGCCGATCCTGGCCAAGTTTGCCGAACAGCTCGACTTCATGCTGGACAATTTGGCTGGGCTGGGATATCTGACCCGCTCGGACGACGGCCAACATGTGACACTGCATGACAGTATTAACCGGCTGTTGACTTTCAGGAGCATCGATCCGCTGTACGGCGATTTTTTGAGCGGCCGGCTGGGGCCAGCCAACGATGACGAAAAGATTCTGGCCGTCGAATCGGTGTTGCAACTGCCCAATGCCATCATGCGGCACGTTCGCATTCCCGAAGCCTTGCCCAAGGGCCCGTTGCAGGAGAACGAACTCGAACCCCTGATGATCCAGATGGGCGTTGTCCTGGGCCGGGTCGAGCAACCCGACGAAGACCCCAACCCCAATGCTCTGCGGTGGGACGACGACTACGAGCGCCCGCCCACCTTTCCCGAGATGCTCCAGAAAGTGTTCGAGGCCAAGCTGGCGGCGCCGGAGCCTGTTTTTGTTCAGCCCAAATGGATCGCCGGCCAGGTTTTTGGCATGGGGTGTGACTTCTTCAAGATGGTCAAGGCTTTGAACCTCATCAAGCAAGAGGGCCTGATTCTGCGGCACCTGCTGCGGTTCGTTATTTTGGCCACCGAGTTTCACACGCTGACCGAGGATCCCAGTTTCGCCGAGATGGCTGAGAAGGCGACGGCTACGTGTAGAAACGTTGATACTCGATACACCGACCGCTTCCTGGAATAAGCCCAGGCTACGGCTTGAAGGGTTGAAGGTCCGTAGCATGGTGCGGCCGGCAGCCTTGCCGCTTGGAGACCCTTGTGATGACCGTTGAATGGATGATCGACGTGCTGGGCTGGGTCGGGGCTGGGTTGCTGCTGTTGGCCTATGCGATGGTGTCGGCTGAACGCTGGCGGGGCGGGTCGTTCAAGTTTCAATCGCTCAACGTGGCTGGGAGTGTGCTGCTGATTGTCAACACGGTTCACTACGGGGCCTATCCGTCGGCTGTGGTCAACGCCGTGTGGATCGGGATTGCCGTGTACACACTGGTGCGGTGAATCCGCCTCGGATTGGGCCCGGTAGGACTCGAACCTACGACCGGTCGATTATGAGTCGACTGCTCTAACCAACTGAGCTACAGGCCCCCGCTTGGCGTGGGGCATTGAATCACGGCGGGCCGGTGCGGTCAACCGGGCAGGGTGGTTCGCCCTGAGAGCTATCTTGGGATGTCGGTGCGGCGCGGACGCTGGGGTCGGCTTTGTGCCGCCGGGTCGGTGTGGGT
>JBHHVM010000194.1:0-6683 GCA_046754265.1 Phycisphaerae bacterium | reverse complement strand
TCGACCAATGCGATCTGCTCACTTAAACCCATGGCCCCCGGCATCAAACGCACGTTATCGGCCTCTGCACGCTCGCCTGTTCGTACCCGAAACGGCGGGCGCGTCGCACGCCGGAAACCCGGCAAATACAGTCCTGACAGGAATGCAGAGGGCTGGAGTGGGTATGCAACAGGATCCTCCCAGGTTTTCCGGACAGACTCTCATATCACTGTAGGATCAGCCGAATCAAGCCCAGGCTGACCCCGGCCAACAGCACGCTGGCCACCAGACCGGTAAGCACGGCCCGGCTGGATACGCCTGCCAGCAAGCGCACGTTGACTTCCAGTCCGATGGCGGCCATCGCCAGCGTCAACAGTATCTTGCCGCCCCGGGTCGACAGCTCCACCAGCGACAGGCCCTCGGGCCCGGCGGCGCCCGCCAGCAGGCCGGCTGGGTCGAAATGCAAAGTCGGCACCAACCCCAGCGTCCCCAGCACGGCCATGCCCACAAACCCCCACACGAACCAGGGCACGAACCGGGCATAGTGGACGATCACCTGGTTTCGGCCAGCCGAGGCAGCCACGTGCTTGCGGGCATAGATCAGCGCCAGCACGAATACCATGGGGGCCATCAAGGCCACCCGCACCAGCTTGACCAGCGTGGCCAGCTCGCCGGCGTCGGGGCTCAAAGCGAATCCTGCCGCGACAACCTGTGGCACCGCGTGGATGCTGGTTCCCGCCCACACGCCGAAGGCTTGACCGTCCAAGTGCAGCAAGCCGCCGATCAACGGGCAGGCCAGCATGGCCGCCAGGCCGAAAAGGTTGATCGTGCCAATGCTAAGCACCAGGTCCTGATCGTCCGCGTCGATCAACGGGGCCACCGCGGCGATGGCGCTGTTGCCGCACACGCCGGTGCCGGCCCCGATCAGCAATGAAACCTTGGTACCCAGCCCCAACGCCCGTCCGCAGTAATAGGCCACCCCAATGGCGACGCCCATGCACACGATGGTGATGAACAACGCCCGGGGGCCGATGGACGCCAGTTGGGTCAGGTTCAACCCCGCCCCGATCAACACGATGGCCAACGGAATGATCTTCTTGATGATGTGCCTGCATCCGGAAAAGACCGCGGCGGGCAGGGGCAGCAGGTTACGGACCGCGACGCCGATGAGGATTGCGATGATGGCCCCGCTGATGGGGTGCTTGATGGTGCTGTCCCGCACCACCGTGAACGGGACCAGCGGTAGATAGTGCAGGGCATAAGCGGCCGCCGCCACGCCGCCGGCTGCTGCGTACCCGGGCCAGATGGCGGGCCTTTTCTCGACGGCATCGGCCGGCGCCACCTCGACGATGGGGTCGTACAGGCCCTCCATCGACCCCAGCGAGGTGAAGGCAGCCATGCTCAGCGCGGCGTAGGAAGCGCCCACGCGGTCAGGCCCCGCGACCAGCGGATTCGATGCGGAGGAAGAGGGGCCTGTCACCAAAAGTCAGCCTCGATCAGATGCCGCTGCCGTGCATCTCGTAAATCATGGGGATGAATTCGCCCACACTCGCGTCGGTCAACGAATAGGTGTCCATCCGCAGCAGGGGTGGGGAATAAACGTGCAAGGTGACCAGGTCCATCCCGTCGGCCTGCAGGTTCGACACCTGGTGGATATCGGCGTCCTGCAACGCCGTGCAGCCGCCTACGCCCATGTCGGCTGAGCCCACGGCTTTGAGTTGTCCGCAGGGCGTCGGCTCAAACTTGGTCTCGGTGATGGTGCCCTTGAGCACCCGCACGCCACAGGTCGATCCCGCATGGTTGTGGATCGGGCTTCGCTGGCCGCTGTGCCAACACAGGGCCAGCAGGTGATACCAGGGCCCGTCGCAGATCAAGTTCCGCATGTAGCGCCGGTCTGAGAAGCGCACGAACTCCGCAACGTCCTTTAGGCTCAGATCATCCAACGCGACTAGCTGCCGCTCCAGGTCTTCGATGGTGGCCCGGTCGGTCAGGGCGTTCAGGTACCGCACTAGATTGGCCAGTTTTGGGGACGTCGGATTGTGCTTCATATTGATCGCCGTGGCTTGACTCGGATACGCCCAGGTGAGCCGCCAACGGCCTGGACGAATGGAAGGCCCCGACCCGCACCCGTGAATCCTTTGCCGGTCCGAGGATATTGATCGGGTTTCGGGGTGTCAATCCGCGCCCCGGGGCTGCCCGGTAGGACTCGATTCCTCGCACCCGTTGATCGAGCCTGAGTGGCCTGGATAGTCGGATTTCATCTTATCGGGCAAGCGATTCGAAGTGAGACCGACAATTGGCCAATCCGACTGGAACTGGCGTCAAATAAAGAAGTTATGTGTGTAAATCCAGCCCCGGATTTACTATGATTGCAGCAGACCGTTAACGATGGCGGGGGTTGAAGCTTGTCCCCTGCGCGTTGCCCAGGCGGGTTGCCCCACCCGGCCTGGGTTTTTTTTTGGCTACGCGCCCCAGGAGCAGAAAAAGGGCGATATTCTCGGCCCCTCACGCCGGGGCCTGAGCCGGCCGGTCCGCGTTGGGGGCTGGTCGCCCTCGCCGCAGCCCGGTCTTCAGAACGAGCCTAATCCGCCTTTCGCCCATAGAAGTTGGCACTCCAGACCTTGCCAGCCAACTCCTTGGCTGCCCGGTCCAGCAGCACTGGCCCCCCGGCATGGCAGCCGCACGGGCCGCCTTCGGCCGCGGGAGGCAACTCCGATTCCACCAGCGCGATCACCGCTTCTGGCTCATAGACCCATCGGCCCCGGACCTCCACATCCGCCAGGCCCGCGTCGCGCAACCCTTGAACGTACTCGTCTTCGCCGATCGCCCCCGCGATGCAGGAGCTGTACAGCAGGGCGTTGTCCCGAACCCAGTCGGGAAGCTCCTTGACCACCAGGTCCGAGACCAACATTCGGCCGCCGGGTTTCAGCACGCGGGCGATCTCGGCAAACACTTTCGGCTTCTCCGGCGACAGATTGATCACGCAGTTCGAAATCACCCAGTCCACCGAATCCGATTCCACCGGCAACTGCTCGATAATGCCTTGACGAATCTCGACCTGGGTCAAGCCGGCTTCTGCGATGTTCTGCCGTGCCTTGGCGATCATCTCTTCGGTCATGTCCACGCCGATCACCCGACCGGTGGGCCCGACCTTCTTTGCGGCCAACAGCACGTCGATGCCGGCACCGGATCCCAAATCCAAAACCACGTCCCCAGCTTGCAATCCGCTCAGGGCTACCGGGTTTCCGCACCCAAATGAATTGACCACCGCCTCAGCCGGCAAGGCTGCAAACTCCTCCTGCCCGTACCCGGCCAACTTGGCGGCGGCTCCTTTGGGGGCTACCGATCCCCCGCAACAACTCCCGCCGTCGCGCCTCACCGAATCGGCGTAAGCGGCTGACACTTGTTTTCGCACGTCACCGGCGTCGTTCATGGTGTCTATCTCCTCTCTACCAAGTCAAAACCGTCAGCCAGAGCACCTCGTGCCGTTGAGAGGCTCTGCCCAATACGCTCCGATTATTCTGTCCGCGCGAACTGAATTTCGCGGCTCGTCTGGTCATAGGATAGGTGATGCAGTCAGTCAAGACTCTCACCCACTAGGCCAGTAGTTCCCCAATGCGTTGGGCGGCTCGATCCGGGACGATGCGAATGGGTCGGCCGTCCGGCGCATCTAGCTTCCGGTGGTGGTCAACCCCCATCAAGTGACAAATGGTGGCCTGTAGTTCTGCGATCTGCACGGGCCTGTCGGCCACTTCCCGGCCCTGGGCATCCGAGGCCCCGACGACCCGGCCTCCTGCCACGCCGCCACCGGCCAAAACGGCGCTCCACACCCGAGGCCAATGGTCTCGGCCCTGATTAGCGTTGATCTTCGGCGTCCGCCCGAACTCCGAACACAGCACCACCAGCGTGTGGGGTAACAGCTCCCTGTGCCGCAGGTCCTCCAGCAGAGTCGCCAACGCCTGGTCCAGCGTTTTGCACGCGTCGGCCGTGCGCGTGAAGTTTTCCTGGTGGGTATCCCAGCCGCCCAGGCTGACCTCCACGAAACGGACGCCCTGTTGCACCAGCCGCCGGGCCAGCAGACAGCCCTGCCCGAACTGTGACATGCCGTAGGCTTGGCGGACCTCGGGTCGTTCACGGGTCAGGTCAAAGGCGGCCGCCTTGGGCGACTTCATCATCCGGTGGGCGGCGTTGTAGTGATCCGCATACGCCTGAATGACTTCCTCTTTGCGATGGGCGTCGGCGAACTTTGCGTCCAAGCGCCGCAGCAACTTCAAGCGGGCCTCGAAGCGCTTGGCGTCCACCGATCGGTGGAAGGTCAAGTTCTGGGCCGGTTCGGTGGCACTGCCGATATGAAAGGCTGCATACTTGGATCCCAAATGACCGGCCGGCCAGCGCCGCCCGTTGATGGTGATGTAGGCTGGCAGGTCGGGATCGCCGACGGTCAACTGCTTGGCAAAAACCGAGCCCAGCGTGGCATGCTCGAAGCTACCGATCGGAGGATAGCCGGTGTGCAACTGATACGTGGCCCGGTCGTGATTGCCCTCGGTTCCGGTGAGCGAGCGCACCAGGGCGACGTCGTCGAATTGCCCAGCCACCATCGGGAGGTGTTCACTGATTCGGATACCGGCCACGGCGGTGTCTATGGCCTGGGTCGGTCCTCCGGTTTCGGTGCCCGGTTTGGGATCCCAAGTATCCAGATGACTTTGCCCGCCGGCCATCCATAACAGGATGGTGCTCTTGGCCCGGGCGTCGCCGGCCGGTTCCGCCCAGAGCAGTCGCGGGTCCAGCAGGCCCAGGAAGGCACCGGCCCCGAAGGCGCCGGCGGTGCCCAGAAACGATCGCCGGGTCAGCCGGTTGTATTCGTCGCAGCCGCAGTCGTAGAACATCGCGTCGGGCTCCGTATCTATCAACGAATGAACATGAACTCCCGGGTGTTGATCAGGGCCCATAAGACGTCGGACCACCGCTGGGCCGGCTTGCCGCTTCGCACGTACTTGCGAACGGTGGACCGCTCCTGCTTGGTCGGTTTTCGGGACAAGGTCAGCAGATAGAGGCGATCGATGGCTTCGTTGATGGCCAGGCCCTGCTTGGCCCACACGCGCAGCGGGTTTGTCTCGTGCCAGGCCACCGCCCGATTGACGAAGTTGCCGTTGAGCAAGGCCAAGGCCTGGGGAATGGTCGCCTCGGTGTGTCGCGGATGATGCGTCTGGCGATCGTGGGCCTCGAACGTCGCCAGGAACGAGGCCGGCCGCGGCGGATATGGCGTCTCGATGGCTGGGGCGAGTTGGACCCGTGGGTTCTGAAACGCGCCGCAGGTCATCAGAATCGAATCGTAAAGCTGCTCGGCTGACATCCGGCGCAGGGGCATGGAATCGAACAGGCGTTCGGTGGGTTCTTGGAACCGGCGCCGAAACCGCATGCTGGATAGTTGATAGGCGTGGGAGGTGACCACGGTTCGAATGAGGTGCTTGAGGTCGTAGCCGTTCTCGACGAAATCGATGGCCAGCCAATCCAACAGTTGGGGGTGCGAGGCTGGGTTATCCGGATCCTGGTCGTCCACCGGCTCGACCAGACCCGTGCCCATGAGTTGCTTCCAGACGCGATTGACCACTGCCCGGGCGAAGTAGGGGTTGGATCGATCGGTGAGCGTGTTGGCCAGGGCATCTCGGCCTTGGCCGGCGCTTGGGTTGGGTTTGCCCAGGTAGGTGCCGGTGGCGCCGGGGCGGTCCACCACCTTGGCCAGTCGCAATTCCCGTGTCCGTCCGTTGACCGTGATGGTCTCGGTGTGATCGGGGCGCACCTTGGTGCGGGACCAGAAGCCGGCCAAGCCCACAAAATCGGATTTATTCCAGAAGCGACCCGTGCGGTCGTCGTGGCATTGTACGCACTTGAGCTGCATGCCCATGAACACCTGAGTGACAGAGATGGTCAGTTCGTTGGGGTCAGCCTGATGTCGAAGCACGAAGTTGACGGCTGGGTCGTCCGCCGTGGGGCCCGTGGCGGTGATCATGTCGCGGACCCATTGGTCGTAGGGTTGGTTGTCTTTGAGGACCGCCTGGATGTATTGCCGGAAGCTGTCGGGTTCGGCCCCGCGCTGGCGGCGTTGAGCCCGCAGCAGGTCTTCCCAGAAGATACCCCAGTGGGCGGCGTAGCGGTCATCGGCCAGCAGCTTGTCGATGAGCCGGTCGCGTTTGCGGTGGCTGGTGTTGCGGACGAAGTCTTGCAGGGCCTTCAACGGCGGCACCACGCCGGCCAGGTCGAGATAGATTCGGCGGCAAAAGGTGTAGTCGTCGCTGCGCGGCGCCGGCCGCAGCTTGGCTTGCTCCCATTTCTCAGCCAGGAAGCGATCGATGGGATGGTTGGATTTGAATCGCGTCTTGGGCGGAAGCGGCTTTTCAATGGGCAGGGGGGCCAACAAACGCGAATCGGTCCAGGCTGGGCGCGGGGGCGTGGCCCCAGGTTCTTGACCCAAGGTCGAGGCAGCCACCAGGGCCAAAGTCACAAGACACGGGACAAGACGCATGCGGGCTCGATTCTTCATGGATCCCACGCGGATCGACCACTTGAGATTATAGCCGGTTGGGCTGCTGTAAGCACGAACGATGGGCGAGGCTGGATATTGCGGCGGGTGGGCCGAATTGAGAATTGAGAATTGAGAATTGAGAATTGAGAATTGAGAATTGAGAATTGAGAATTGAGAATTG
>JBHHVM010000193.1:0-6725 GCA_046754265.1 Phycisphaerae bacterium | reverse complement strand
CATCCGGGCCAGGATGCGGGTGCTGGCCGGCTGGGCGTCGGTCTCGGCGCTCATGGCCACCGACTCGGCCAGCTCGATGGCCCGGGCCACCCGCGGGTCGGGGTTGAGGGCCAGCACGTCGCGGGCGAAATGGCAAGCCCAGGTCACGATGCTTGCCTGGGGAAGCTCCTCCACTTGCCGTCGGACCGCCTGGAAATTGATGTTCCAGGTTCGCCGGGTCGGCGTGTCCAGCCGTGACGCGGGGCCCGCTTTCATCGCCTCAGCCAGCGCCTCACCGAGGGCGTTCCCATCACCATAGCGGCTGGCCTGGTCCTTCTCCAGGCAGCGCAGGATCACCGACGCGAAGCCGTCGCCGATCTGCGGGTTGTACTTGGCTGGGTCGGGCGCCGGTTCGGAGATGTGCCGCAGCATCTGGGCAAACGGGCTGTCGCCCTCCACCTCGAAGGGCAGCCGCCCGGTCACCAGCTCGAACATGGTCACCCCCAACGAATAGACGTCGCTGGCTGGGCTCGTTTTTTCGCCCTTGCATTGCTCCGGGCTCATATAGGCCGGTGTGCCGATCTGCTGGCCCGTCCCGGTGACCCAGGTTGTCATCTCCGTGGCGGAAACCACGCCGAAATCCGATACTTTGACTTGGCTATGTTCGTCCAGCAGCAGATTGGACGGCTTGATGTCCCGGTGGATCAGCCCGGCCCGGTGGGCGGCGGCCAGTCCATCGGCTGCCTGGCGTGAAAACAGCAGGACCAGCGCCGGGTCGAACGCTTCTTTGAGACGGTGCCGCTCGGCAATCCACTCGCGTAGACTGCCCCCGACAAGCAATTCCATGGCCAATGCCAGATGGTGACCCTCAGCCGGAAAGCCGTAGACGGCAAGCACGTTGGGATGGTCGATTCTGGAAAGGGCGGCCGCCTCTCGCTCGAAGCGGGCCCTGCTCTCGGCCGAAAACACGTGCTCCCCTTTGAGCAGCTTCAACGCCACGGGCAGCCCCGAATCGGTGTCCACGGCCCGGTACACCTTGGACATGCCCCCGGTGCCCAGCAGGTCCTGAATCTCGTATCGCCCAAACCGCACACCCCGTGCTGGCACTGTGCCCAAAACGTCTTGCAGTTCGCCTTGCTGTTGGCGCTGCAACACCACCCGCAGGTCGTCGAGCAGGGCGGCATCGGATTGCCGAAGGCGGGTCCGGTCGCGGCACGAAGCGCATTGGCTAACGTGCCGTCGCACAGCCTCAGCTTCCGAAGCGGTCAGTTGGCCGGCGTCCAACTGCTCCAGGGTCTCATCGCTGGGGCAGGGCGTGCTCATATCGGCTCAGCCTCCCGCTCCGGAACTTGCTCCGCGATCCACCGACGAATTGCTTGCAGGGCCCGCTGTTTGTAGACGTAGACACTCGAGGTGGCGATGCCCAACTCGGCAGCCACCTCCTCCACAGGCCGGCGTTCGACCGCGTAGGACACGAAGGCGGCCCACACCTTTCGATTGAGCGTGGCCCGCACTTGGCGCATGGCTTCACCGGCCACGGCCAAGCGCCACTCCTGCTCCCAGATCAGTCGTTCAGCCTCCTGCGATTTGTCCGGAAGCCCGCTCAAGCAATCCACGCCGTCGGGCCCGCCCGGAGATTGGGCCCGGCTGGGTCGGCGGCGATTACGATGCGCCTCTAGGGCTTTGTTCCGAGCCACCCCACAAAGCCAACCGCGAAACCGACCCCTCGACCGGTCGTAGGTCCCGTCCCGAAGGGCGGCATGGGCGATCATCAGAATCTCCTGCTTGGCGTCGTCAACATCGGCGCCAGCCAATCCCATTCGGCGCAGAAACGCTTCGATCAGCGGAGCATACAGGCGATGAAAATCGGTCCAGGCCTCGGCATTGCCGCCGTCCCGAACCGCAGCCAGCAGGCGTGTCCGGGTGGGCTGATTGTCGGGGGTTTCGCTCGACAAGATTCAGACCGTCCTATTCGCTCGGCTTAAACCGAAGCTAAAACCCATGCCGCAGAATCCCCCTAATTCCATGTTATACCAGAAGATACGCACCGCACGCCCAAATGCCGGCCCACCGGCCCGGATTCGGTGTAAGACCCGTCGCCCAGGTCTCAATCTCAGTTGGACGGTACCGTTCCAGACCAATGGGTGGTCGATGATCGCACCGCGGGACAGTTGGAACCTACCCTTAGCCCCCTGCGAGCCTGACCCTGGCTCGGACTGGCTGGCCAGGCTGCACGCCGAGCATGGCCCGGGGTTGAAAAGGCTGCTTCGCCGCATGATCCGCCACGAAGAAGACGTCCAGGACGCCTACCAGGACTGCCTCCATCGCCTCGCCCGACGCAACCCGATCGGCCCGCCCCAACGCCTGCACGCTTACGCCTACCGCACCGCTGCCAACCTGGCCATCGAGGTCTTGCGGCGCCGGCGCCGACGTGCCGCACATTTCCAACATTACATCCATTACCACCGGCTCTGGCATTCCCAAACCGCCCCGCCGAGCGACTCGGCGGACGGCCTCAACCCGAGCGCCCTGCGACGCGGAATCTGCGCCCTGCCTCAACACCTCCGCGACGTGCTGGTCCTCCGCGAATTGGCCGGCCTGAGCTATCACCAGGTTTCCACCATGCTCAACATCCAAATCAACTCCGCCCGCGTCTATCGCCGCCAGGCCATCGTCCGCCTGGCCCGAAAGCTGAACCCGGTAACTCGAAACTCGAAACTCGCCACTCGAACTCATGCCCCATTGACATCTCCCCAAGCCGTGGTTTAATGCGCCCTCGGTTGTCTCCATCACTCTTTCGAGGCGCAAATGTCCGGGAACCCCGAGGACCCGTCGCAGATGCCGACCGCGCATCGCGTCGCTTTGCTAAGCAGAGACGACCGCCTCTTTCACGTCATCCTCGCTCAGCAGTTCGATCGGCCCATGATGCAGGAATTGTGCCGTCTGGCCGAGATGATCCGTAGCGTGGCTGAAGTCCGCTCCGGGGCCCAATTCCTCCGCACGCTGCTGGGCCACAAACGGGCCATGCTCTACTTCATCCAGCCCTCGACCCGGACCTTTCTTTCCTTCGCCGCCGCCTGCCAGATCCTGGGCATGCCCTACAACGAGGTCCGAAATCCGTCCACCTCTTCGGAAATCAAAGGCGAAACCGAGGACGACACCATCCGCGTGCTCAGCCAGTATTTCGACGTGATCGTCATGCGCCACCCGGCTGAGGGATTCGCCGAGCGCATGGCCCACGTGGTCAACCGCATGCGCCGCAGCATCCCCATCATCAACGGCGGCTCCGGCAAAGATCAGCACCCCACTCAGGCACTGCTGGACATTTACACCCTGTACCGCAACCTGGCCTACCCCAGCCAAGACAGGCCGTCGCCCGACTTCTCCATGAACCCCTTTGAAGGAAAAACCATCGCCTTCGTCGGTGACCTCAAACGGGGCCGAACCGTTCGCTCCCTGGCCTATCTGCTCTGCCGGTTTCCCGACGTTCGGATGCTCTTCGTGTCCCATCCCGACTTGCAAATCGGCGCCGACATCATCGAATACATCGAGCGCAACGACGTGAATTACGAACTGCACGACGACGTGCGGGCGGTGATCGACCGTTGCGATGCCGTCTATATGACGCGCCTGCAGGATGAATGGGACACCGACGGCGAGTCCACCGCCATCGACTACGGCAAGTATACCCTGACGCTGGACCTGGCCGATCGTTTCAAGAAAAACATGGTCATCATGCACCCCCTGCCCCGCCGGCACGAAATCGACAAACGCCTGGACGATGACCCCCGGGCCAAGTATTTCAGCCAGGTGCGCAACGGCATGTGGATGCGAGCCGCCCTGATCGCCACCACCTTCAACGTCGACGCCCGCATCATCGACCACTACCACAGCTACTACGCTCGCTGATGCCCTTGGATAGTGCGATCCACCGGGTTCCACGAGGGGCGGGCGCTGCCGTGACTGCCTATAGGGCCGGCGTCAAAGTTTTTCGTTTCTGACGAACCGGGCCTTCCCTCATGCATGCCGTGTTGCTCGCTTCTATCGGACCGCTCAACAAAACTCGGGAAAACAACTTGACTCCCCCGGGCGCAGAACCATTGGATTGGCAGCGTGCCGACCTCGGAGGGACGGCCGCTGCATCGGACGATCGAATCGAGGAGGAGAGGAGAATGGCAAGTCTCATTCATCTGGCGAAACGACTGGCCGTCGAGACCGACGGGCACTCGACCACCGAGTATGCGGTCGTGCTCGCTCTGATCGCCGCAGCAACCTTCACCGCCATCACGGCCTTGGGTGCCCAGGCGTCCCAGTTCTTCTTGGCCGTCGATGGGACGTTGGAGGTCCCGGACGGATATTAGCGCATCCCGAGGATATGGCACAGGTTGGTAATCTGTGTCCTCCACGTGCTAAAGACCCACCGGTTGAAAACCGGTGCCACACAGGCTAATCCACAGGAGCTAACCCAACGACTCCGCCAGCACCTCGACCGGGTGGCGGGCTCGAACCCCGGTGTGGTGTTCGACCTGCTGGCGGCAGCTGAAGCCCGAGACCACCACCTCCGCCTGGCGGCGCTCCCGGATGGCGGGGAACAGACGGTCTTCGCCGATCGCCCTGGCCACCTCATGGTGCTCGACCTCATGGCCAAACGCCCCCGCCATGCCGCAGCAACCACTCGGGATCAACGTCGCCCGGTCCTGCGTGCAGGCTTCGAGCACCGCCATGGCCGATTCGGTCCCCCATAGTGCCTTCTGGTGACAGTGGCCGTGGTAAACGATCGGGCTGGTTGGTTTCGTAAATGTCAATCGGTCTTCGCCGCGGGCCAGTTCGCGGGCCACGAATCCTTCGATGCTGACGGCTTGACGTGCCACGACGCGGGCTTGATTCGATTGCACCAGGGCAGGCCAATCGTCGATCAGCGCCGAAAGACAACTCGGCTCGCTGACCACGATGGGCATCCCGCGGGTCGCAAAGCCCACCAGCGATTCCACGTTCTGCTTGGCCAAGAGCTTGGCTTCGCCCAACAGGCCTTGGCTGATCATCGGGCGACCGCAGCACCGCGTTTGGGCCACGAGCACCCGGTAGCCCAGCGCTTCGAGCACCTTGACCACCGCCCAACCCACTTCCGGCGTGTGGTGATCGGTCCAGGTATCGACGAAGTACACCACCCGTGGCTGATCCGGCCTGGCCGGTTCGCTGCGCTTGCGGTATCGGGCGAACCCCCGGCGAAACGTCTTTCGGACAAATCGCGGCGGCATCATCCGCCGGTCCAGACCAAAGCGCCGCTCCATCACCCCTCGAACCGCCGCCGATCGCAACAGCCAATTGCTCAGCGGCGCGAACCGGCTTCCCCACATCGCCCACTCCGGGGCGTCGGCCACCAGCCGACTCCGCCGGGGCACGCCCAGCCGCCGATGACGGGCCGAAAGCCACTCGGCCTTGAGCTTGGCCAGGTCCGTCCCGGTGGGACATTCGGTCTTGCAGGCCTTGCAACTGACGCACAGGTCCATCACCTCATCGAGCACCGGGTCAGCCAATCCGCTTAGTATGCCGCGGTTGGAAAGGGCCATCCTCAACGCGTTGGCCCGGGCCCGGGTGGTGTGCCGCTCGTCGCCCGTAGCCATGTACGAGGGGCACATCGTGCCCACCAGCCTCTGGCGACATTGACCCACCCCACTGCACATCCCAGCCAACCCCGCCATCCCGCCGTGTCTTGAGAAATCGAGTGTCGTAAGCTGGCACGAACCTGCAAAACCTTCACCGTAGCGCAAATCCTGCATGGCCGGCAACGGGTTCACGATTTTCCCGGGGTTGAAAATCCCCTGGGGGTCGAAGGTATGTTTGATGCGCGCAAAAGCCTCGATGATGTTGGGGCCATAGACTTTGCTCAGCAAACCGGACCGAAGAATCCCGTCGCCGTGTTCCCCGGTGGGCGTGCCGCCGAATTCCAGGACCAGCGAACTGATGCGATCGGCGATTCGCCGCATCTTGCCCAGGTCCACGCCGTCCTTGAGATTCAGGGCCGGTCGGGCATGAATCACCCCGACACTCGCGTGAGCGTAATAGCCCGCCCGTTCACACCCCTCCTCTCGAAGCACCTGTTGGAATCGCCCGATGTACTCAGCCAGCCGGGCGGGATCGACGCAGGTATCCTCCACAAAAGCGTGGGGTTGCCGGTCGCCGGGCCTGGACATCAACAGCCCCAGGCCCGCCCGGCGCATCTCCCAGACCTTGGCCTGTTCATCCGGTTCCAGCACCAAGCGGTGGACATAGCCCAGCGAACGGGCTTGCAAGTCCGCCATCAGCGCTTCGAGCCGGCGACGGAGCGAACCTTCATCCTCATCGAACAGTTCGACGATCAAGACCGCCTGCGGGCTGCCGTCGATGATTGGGCCCTTTCCCGGCAACGCGTTCTGACTACGTGCCGCGTCGATGATATGGCTATCGATCAGCTCCACCGCAGCCGGTTCGTGTTCCAGAATGGCCGGAGTGGCTTCCAACGAGGCCAACAGCTCCTCAAAACAAACCACCACCAAACCCTGACGCTTGGGCAGCGGAACCAGGTTCAAGGTCGCACCCACCACCACGCCCAGGGTCCCCTCGCTGCCGCAAACCACCGCTTCGGGATTGATCCGCCCGCCCCGGTGCCGCAACCGGTCCAGCCCGTACCCCGCGTTGGACCGCATGACCTTCGGAAAGCGGGCGGCAATTTCGTCGGCCTGTTCCGCCGCCACTGTGGCCAACAC
>JBHHVM010000192.1:0-6752 GCA_046754265.1 Phycisphaerae bacterium | reverse complement strand
GGTTACAGTGATCGCATGCGCGCTCCCCTTTGGGTCGCCGCAAAACGGGCGTTGATCGTACCCATAACGGTGATTCAGCCTTGCGGTTCGCTGCACCCTTGCCGCCGGGTGCGGGTTGGTCTACGATTCGGCGCATCGGACGCTTTGTGAGAGGAAGTTGACCTTTGACCATGGGAGGCTGTCATGGGTGAACCGAAACACGGCACCGCCCCGATCGTGATCGATGAAACGCCGGGCAAGAAAGCCTATTGCCAGTGCGGGCTGAGCGAAAAGCTGCCCTATTGCGACGGGGCCCATTCGCGCGAGGGAACGGGGTTGGCCCCGGTCGTCTGCGAGGTGGCTGAGAACGGCAAGAAGGCGGTTTGTCAGTGTCATCGCAGCGGGAACCTGCCCTGGTGCGACGGTTCCCATTCACGCCCCGCCTGAAGGCGTCGCGTGAATGGAGTTTCGAGTTTCGAGTAGCAAGTTATGAGTTGAAAAGAAACGGCGCTTGCCCGTCAACAGCTCGCCACTCGCAACTCGAACTCTTTTAAGGTTTTGGTCATTTTGCCATGCTGGGATTGATCTGGTGGTTGTTCTTTTGGACGGCGATCGGTCTTTGCGTGGGCAGTTTTCTTAACGTCGTCATCTACCGCATTCCGCGGAATCAATCCTTACGCGATCCGGTCTGGTCAGCCTGCCCGCAATGCGGAACCCGAATCGCCTGGTACGACAACCTGCCGGTGGTCAGTTTCGTGCGGTTGGGCGGAAAGTGTCGTCATTGCCGGGGAACTATCTCCGCGGGCTACCCCCTCGTGGAGTTGCTGACCGCATTGGTCGTCATCGTGCTGTTCGACGCATTTTTCGTCACCCATACCCGGCAGGGATTGTTCAACCAACCGTTTTTGACCTGGGCCCTGTCGCGGGACTGGCCAATTTTTCTGGCCCATGTGGTGCTGTTCGCCTGTCTGCTGGCCATGTCCGCCATCGACCTGAAGGAGTATTGGCTGGACATTCGCTTTACGACGTTTGCGACTTGGGTGGGGTTCGCCCTGCACGCGATTTGGACGCCGCGACACAGCGCCGACTGGTTGCGCCCGGGCGAGGCCACAGCCATGGGGTCACTGGGAGCCATGCTGGGCTTGGCTGGGCTATGGTTCTGGCTAAGGTACAGACCACGGCATCACGCCGAGTGGAGTGGCGAGCCGATCCCCGACGAAGCAGCAGAGGCCATGGGTGACCAAGCCGACGATGCTGTCGGCGGTGAGGGGGAGACACAGTGCCAAGCTATGTCGTCTACCGATGAACCGCAAGAAGTTTTGCCGGAACCGGTAGCGACGGGGCAGGCTGGAGGCTGGGCCGGTGCTGGGTTGGTGGGCGTCGTATTCGCTGTGGTGCTGGCTTCGCTGGTTTTGGAGCGGGCGGATTTGCCGGTCTGGCTGCCGGGGCCTTGGCGGTCGCTGGTGCTGGGTGGGCTGGTGTTCGTGCTGGTCCTGTGGGAGTCCCGGCTACCCAAGGGGGCGGATCAGGAGATCATCGAAGCCATCGAAGCCGAGCGGTTCAGCGCCCGGCGGATGGTGCTCGGCGAGCTGGGGCTATTGGTGCCAGCCATCGTTCTGGGGGGGATCGGCGCATGGCTGATGATGAAGGATGGGGCGATGGCGGAGCGGTTGGAGGCGGTGCTGCACTGGAGGGCTGGGCAGGAGTGGAAGCCGGTGTATGGATTGGCGACCGCAGCCTCGGGCTACGTGATCGGCGGGGGGATCGGCTGGGCGGTGCGGATCGTCTTTACGCTGGCGTTCGGCAAGGAAGCGTTCGGGATGGGCGACATCCACATGATGGCCGCCGCCGGGTGCGTGGCGGGTTGGCCGGTGGTGTTGCTGGGGTTTTTCGTCACGGTCATGACCGCCCTGGCCGCCTGGTTGATCAGCTTGCCGTTCAAAAGAACGCGGGCCATACCGCTGGTGCCTTGGCTGGCCTTTGGATATTTGATCGTGGTGGTACACTACGAATCGCTGTTGCGGTTTGGCCCCATCCGCAATGCTCTGGAGGTCATCAGGGTGTTAATTCTGAATAACTCACAGGCTGGCTCGATAGGAATGGCCCTATGAGTGTTGCGTTCAAGCAGATCAAGGTTTATAGTAAGCTGACGGTGTTCTTGATCGTAGCGGTCGCGATCGCGGCGGTTCTTGTCAAGAATCGCGAGCACCAGGTTACCGTGTGGTTCTTCGGGCTGACCGATACGGACCGACCCGTCAACGTCGTCTGGCTGATGCTGTGGACGGGCCTGGCAGCCGTGTTGTCTTGGTGGGTGTTCAAGACGACGCTGACCCTGATCCGAGACACCCGGGAGTTGCGGCGGGAACGGGCCATTCGCGACCGCGAGCAGCAGCAGAAGGCAACGGCCCAAAAACTTCGCGAGCAGGAACAACGCATCGACAAAAAGCTCAGCGAAGCCATTGGCAAAGAGGACGAGACAAAGGATTGACCAGTTTTCCTATCGCTTAGGCGCCCCTGGTGGCGCCGGTCACGCAGGGAGGTGGACCGCGATGACACGTCAGACGATTTCAGGTTTATTGTTGGTGGCGGCTGGTTTTGCGACCTTGACCGGGTGCGGTGAGGATCCCAAGCAGCGGATCGCATTGTTGGAGTCGGAGAACCAGCGTTTGCTGGACGACCTGGCCCGGGCCCAGCAGGAGGCGGACCAGGCCCGGCGCGACGCGTCGTTGTGCGATCAGGAATTGGCGGGGCTTCGTTCGGACCGGGCGACGTTGGCAGCCCGCGTCAACGAGTTGGAAACGGCCAAGCCCGAAGTGCCCACCGGCTGGACCGCCGTGCCGGGCGGGGCCATGATCGCCATCCCCGGCGAGGTGCTGTTTCGCTCGGGCAAAGCCGATCTGCGCAAAGAAGCCCATGGGGTCTTAAACGAATTGACCCAGGCGGTCAGTTCCCAGTATGCCGCGTCGGACGTGCTGGTCTACGGGCATACCGACAACGATCCCATCAAAAAGAGCGGCTGGAAGGACAACTACGAGCTGTCGGCCCAGCGGGCGCTTTCGGTGGTTCGGTTCCTGCAGGGCAAGGGCATAGACCCCACGCGGCTGGTGGCCTGTGGTTGCGGGGAGCATCGTCCGGTGGCCCCCAACACCTCCTCCGCCAATCGGTCGCGGAACCGGCGGGTGGAGATTTTCGCCCTGGAGGCCACGACGCGGTCCCCGGGCAGGTAGCACCGGGCATCTTTCATTCGATTCCCAGCGTGCAGCCAGTGTGGCGCTGCGTAACTTAGGAATTGGCCCACCAAAGGGTGGGCCTTTCTATTAGCCCGGGCCGAACGAGTTGTCATACGGGCCGGGCAATGCTATAAGGCCCCGCCAAGCCCGGTTCGGGCGGCGACATCGAGGGGATACCGAATCAGCGGAGTAACTGATCATGGCCAAGTATCGGATCGCATGGTTGCCCGGTGACGGGGTGGGCGCCGAAGTGATGGAAGCCGCCCGGCTGGTGCTGGATCGGCTGGGGCTCGATGCCGAATACGTTCCCGGCGACATCGGGTGGGAGTTCTGGTGCCGCGAGGGCAACCCGCTGCCGGATCGCACCCTGGAGATGCTCAAACAGACCGACTGCGCCCTGTTCGGGGCAATCACGTCCAAGCCGGCCGGCGAAGCCGCCAAGGAGCTGGATGCGTCGCTTCAGGGCCGAGGGCTCACCTATTTTTCGCCCATCGTCCGGTTGCGGCAGGAGTTCAACCTGCACGCCAACATGCGGCCCTGCAAGGCGTATCCGGGCAATCCGTTGAACTACAAGGAGGGGATCGACCTGGTGGTGTTCCGAGAGAACACCGAGGGGTTGTACGCCGGGGTGGAGTTTCATCCGGTGCCGCAGGAGGTCTACGACGTTCTGGCCAAGCACAATAAAAAGATCGAGCGATTCGCCAAACGGGGGCTGGACAACCTGGCCATGTCCTCGCGAATCATGTCCCGGCAAGCGTGCCGCAGCATCGTCACCCAGGCCTTCGAGTACGCCAAGAAGTTCGGGCGCAAAAGCGTGACCCTGGTCGAAAAGCCCAATGTGCTGCGCGAGACGGGCGGGCTGATGACCCGAGAGGCCCGGGCAGTCGCCGCCGAGTATCCGCAGATCAAGTTCTGGGAGACCAACATCGACGCCCAATGCATGTGGCTGGTGAAAAACCCGTTGGATTACGACGTGATGGTGGCTGAGAACATGTTCGGGGACATCATTTCGGATCTGGCCGCCGGGATGGTGGGCGGATTGGGCTATGCCAGCGCCGCCAACATCGGGGACAACTACGCCGTCTTCGAGCCGACCCACGGATCCGCCCCCAAATATGCGGGCATGTACAAAGTCAACCCCTCCGCCATGCTGCTCAGCGCCAAGCTGATGCTGGATTGGCTGGGCGAGACCCAGATGGCCCAGCGGCTGGAAGGCGCCGTGGCCACCGTAATCGCCGAACACAAAGTAGGCACCTACGACGTCGGATTGAGCAACACGACGATGGAAGTAGCCCAGGAGATCGCCCGAAAGGTCTAAGCTCGACTCTTGCTATTTTTTCAGCGAGCTGAGAGCTGCAGCTCGCGCGGACGTGCGTCTACTGGGTGCCATGGCCACGCTTGCGTGGCCATGCTCACCGTCATCATGCCCACTCACAAGGCTCCTCGCCTACCCTCGGCCGGCTCAACCCTTGGCGAATTCCCGCAACACCGTGTGCAATATCCCCCCGTTGCGGAAATACTCCACCTCCACCGGCGTGTCGATTCGGGAGATGACCGCAAACGTCTTGACCGAGCCATCGCCAGCCGCGGCTTGGACGGTCATCTCTTGCCGCGGGCTCAGCTTGCCGTCGGCTTCGAGCACCTGGATATCGAAGGTCTCCTGGCCCGTCAGCCCGAGTGACGCTACTCCGTCACCCTCCTTGAATTGCAACGGCAGCACGCCCATGCCCACCAGGTTGGAGCGATGAATCCGCTCGTAGCTTTGGGCGATCACCGCCTTGACGCCCAGCAGCAGCGTTCCCTTGGCAGCCCAATCCCGCGACGAGCCCGTGCCGTACTCCTTGCCGGCCAACACCACCAACGGCGTGCCCGCCTCTTTGTATTCCATGGCTGCGTCATAGACGCTCATCTGCTTGCCGGTCGGCAGAAAGACCGTCACCCCGCCCTCGGTCCCCGGGGCCAGGCGGTTCCGCAATCGGACGTTGGCAAAAGTCCCCCGGGTCATAACCCGGTCGTTTCCCCTTCGGGAACCGTAACTGTTAAAGTCCGTCGCCTCCACGCCCCGTTTCTGCAGGTACATTCCCGCCGGAGAGTCGGGCTTGATGGCACCGGCCGGCGATATGTGATCGGTGGTAATCGAATCGCCCACCATCACCAACACCCGAGCCCCGAGGATATTCTCGACCTCGCCCACTCGGGCCGTTAACCCGTCGAAAAAGGGCGGGTTCTGGATATAGGTGCTAGCCTCACTCCATGCGTAGGTCTCGCCCCCGGCTCCGCTGATTCCGTTCCAACGCTCGTTTCCGGTAAACACTTCGCCATAGTGCCGTGCAAAACTCTCCGGGGTGATGTTGGCCTCCATCACGGCGTTCACTTCTTCGGCGCTGGGCCAAAGGTCCTTTAGATACACCGCCTGACCGTCGCACCCCCGGCCCAGCGGCTCTCGATCCAAATCGACGTTCAATCGCCCCGCCAGGGCATAGGCCACCACCAACGGCGGCGATGCCAGGTAATTGGCCTTGACCTGGGCATGCACTCGGCCCTCGAAGTTGCGGTTGCCGCTCAGCACCGAACAGGCCACCAGATCGACCTCCCCCAGGGCCTTGGCCACCGCTTCCGGCAACGGGCCGCTGTTGCCGATACAGGTCGTGCAGCCATAGCCCACCGTATGGAAACCCAGTTGCTCCAGATAGGGTGTCAACCCTGCGTCATCCAGATATTGGGTCACCACTTTGGAACCGGGGGCCATACTCGTCTTGACGTGCGGTGCCACGGTCAGACCCTTTTCGGTCGCCTTCTTGGCCAGTAGCCCAGCGGCCATCATCACCGAGGGGTTGGAAGTGTTCGTGCAACTGGTGATGGCTGCGATCACCACCGACCCGTTGCCCAGCGTGCAGGACCGCCCGTTGTCTTTGACCTGCACCGTCCGCGACAACCCCGCCTCGTCCAGAGAAAAACCGCGCTTAGCAAGCGGGGCCCGCAGCGTCGCGGCAAAAGCCTCCTTCATCTTCGACAGGGGCACGCGGTCCTGCGGGCGTTTGGGGCCCGCCAACGAGGGCTCCACCGTGTCCAGCTCCAGCCCGACGACGTCGGTGTAGTCCGGGTCCACGGTCTGGTCCGTCCGAAAGATGCCCTGCTCCTTGCAGTACCGCTCGACCAGATCGACTTCCTCAGCCGTCCGCCCTGTCCGGCGCAGAAAGGCCAGCGTCTCGTCATCGACCGGGAAGAAACCCATCGTCGCCCCGTATTCCGGCGCCATGTTGGCCAGCGTGGCCCGGTCCGGCAGCGACATGGACGACAACCCGGACCCGAAAAACTCGACGAACTTGCCGACCACCCCCTTGGCCCGCAGGATTTCCGTCACGGTCAGCACCAGATCCGTGGCCGTCGCCCCAGCCGGCAGCCTGCCGCGTAGCTCGCAACCGATCACCTCCGGCGTGAGCATGTAAATGGGCTGGCCCAGCATCACTGCCTCAGCCTCGATGCCGCCCACCCCCCAGCCCAGCACGCCCAAGCCGTTGATCATCGTCGTGTGACTGTCAG